>JBFIHV010000137.1:0-6982 GCA_041601595.1 Amylibacter sp.
ACGCTGCTGCATGACGATGTGGTGGACGAGAGCAGCCAGCGCCGCGGGCGTCCGACCGCCAACCTGTTGTGGGACAACAAATCCTCGGTCCTGGTCGGCGACTACCTGTTTTCGCGGGCCTTTCAATTGATGGTCGAAACCGGTTCCCTGCGGGTGCTGGACATTCTGGCGGATGCGTCCGCCACGATTGCCGAGGGCGAGGTCCTGCAACTGACCGCGGCCAACAACCTGGCGACCGATGAAGCTGTCTATCTGCAGATCGTGCGCGGCAAGACCGCCGCCCTGTTCGCGGCGGCGACAGAGGTCGGCGGTGTGATCGCGGGCGCGCCGCTGGCGCATGTCGATGCGTTGCGGGACTATGGCGACGCGCTGGGGGTCTGTTTCCAGATCGTCGACGACCTGCTGGATTACGACGGTTCGGCCGAGGCGATGGGCAAGAACGTGGGCGACGATTTCCGCGAGGGCAAGCTGACCCTGCCGGTGATCAAGGCGGTGGCGCGGGCCGATGCCGACGAGCGCGCCTTCTGGTCGCGAACGATGGAGCGGCGCAAGACCGGCGACGGCGATCTGGAACGCGCGCTCGACCTGCTGGCGAAATACGACACGATCGCGGAAACCCGGGCGGAAGCCCGCCGCTGGGCCGGCAAGGCCCGCGATGCGTTGCAGGTATTGCCCGACAGCGAGTTGCGCGGCACCCTGGGCGAGTTGCTGGACTACGTGATGTCGCGCGCGGCCTGAAGCACCGTCCGGCACACCCACCAGAGCGGGTGTTCCTGCCGCAGCAGGTCGGCGGCACGATCCGCGGCCGCAGTATCTTTGAACAGGCCGAAACAGGTGGCGCCGGAGCCTGACATCCGCGCCAGATCGGCGCCGGCGGCGCGCAGGGCAGCAAGCACCTCTTCAATCGCCGGAGCCTGCCGGATCGCGTCCTGTTGCAGGTCGTTGCGCAGGGTTTTCAGCCAGTCGATGGTCCGTGCGGCCCCGCTCAGGTCCGCGCCCTCCATCGAAATCGCGGGATTGGTGCGGCTGTCCAGTGCGTCGAAGACGGGTCCGGTCGCAACGGCGACGCCGGGGTTTACAAGGACCGCATGCAGGTCGGGCAGATCGAGCGGTGTCAGCACCTCTCCGACCCCCTGCATCCGGACGGGCCTTTGCGAAAGACAGACCGGAACATCCGCGCCCAGCCGCAAGGCCTGTTCGCCGGACGGCAGCGGAACGCCGTAAAGCCGCGCCACGGCGCGCAGCACCGCCGCCGCATCCGCCGAACCGCCGCCGATGCCCGAGGCGACCGGCAGGTTCTTTTCAAGGTCGATCTCGACGGGGACGTCCTGACGGAACAGCGACAGTGCCCGCAGCGCGATATTGTCGCTGGTATCGGCCAGTTGCTGCGCGAAAGGACCGCTGATGTTCAGGCTCGACGCGGCCGCCTTGCGCAGGGTGATCCGGTCGCCAACGCCGGCGAAGGCCACGATGCTGTCCAGCAGGTGATAGCCGTCGTCGCGCCGGCCTGTGACATGCAGGGCAAGATTGATCTTGGCGCGGGCCAGTTCGCTACTTTGCATTGCCTGCGCCGTTGGCGGGCTTGGCCTCTTCCTGCAAGACGACGTCCAGCCCGACGTCCAGCTTGCGGCGGATGCGGTTGGCGTCTTTCTCTTCCGGCCCGAAAGACAGCGCGCGGCGCCACTGGAACCGGGCTTCGCGCTTGCGGCCCACCATCCAGTAGACATCCCCGAGGTGGTCGTTGATGATCGGATCGTCCGCGACCAGTTCGACGGCGCGCTCCATCGGTTCGACGGCTTCCTCGTACTTGCCGACCCGGTAGAGCAGCCAGCCGAGGCTGTCGGTGATATAGCCGTCCTCGGGCCGCGCGGCGACAGCCTTTTCGATCATCTCCTGCGCCTCGTCGAGCTTCTCGTTCTTTTCGACCAGCGAATACCCGAGGTAGTTCAGAACCAGCGGCTGGTCCGGCGCCAGGGACAGAGACTTGCGGAAATCGGCCTCCGCCTTGTCCCATTCCCCGATACGCTCGAAGGCGACGCCGCGCGAATAGAACAGGAACCAGTAGGCCGACGCATCCGAATCGATCAGCGCGATGGCGCGGTCGTAGGATTGCGACGCCTCGGCGTATTTCTCCTGTCCGCGCAGCGCATCGCCCAGCGCCGTATGCACGGCCTGGATATCCCCTTTGCTGCGGGTGAGGCCGCGCAGGACCTCGATCGCCGCGTCAGGCTTTTCGGCATCCAGCAGCGCCTCGGCGCGGCCGATTTCAGCCTCCACGAAGGAGGGGTCGCTCTCGGGGACCTGCGAATAGGCGATATTGGCCAGAACATATTGCCCCTGCTGGCGCAACAGTTCCGCCGTCAGGATGATGGCATCGCTGTAGGACGGACGCAGGAAATGCGCCATGCGGGCATAGATAAGCGCGAAACGGTCGTTCTCGTCGCCGGCCAGCGCGCTTGCCAGCGTATAGAAAACCTCGGCCGCGCCCTCGTTCACGTTCGAGACGAAATCGTAGGGCACTTCGCCGTCTTCTGCGATGCGGTCGCGCAATTCCATCAACTGGCTGTTGCCCGACGTGTCGATCGCCTGATCCAGAATATCCAGCGCCTCGTCCCTGCGCCCGATCTGGGTCAGAATCTCTGCATGTGCGGTGATGCTGCCGCGGTTCAGGTGCAGACGCTGCTCGCCGCTGCCCTGCAATATCTCGTCCGCCGCCTCGAAATCGCCGACGACCGCTAGTGCGAGCGCCTTGTGATACTGGCCGAACAGCCGCATGGCTTCGGGCGCTTCCATGGAGTCGAACTGGCCGGAGGCCGCCGCCATCTGGCCCTGACCCAACAGGACCCATCCGCTGATCAGGCCCTGCAAAAGCGGGCTGAAGCGTTCCTGGCCGTCGTTCAGCAGGTCGGATGCACCTGCGAAATCCTCTGACCTGATGAGTTCCGCCAACACGACCAGATCGGTCAGCTGGCTTTCGACGCCGATCTCTTTCATGGTCTTGGCGAGCGTGACGGCCGCATCCATGTCGCCCCTTGCGACCTGCGACAGCAAGGCGTTCTGCAACAGGTAGGGATTGTTCGGATCGCTGTCGAGCGCGCGGGAATAGAACCGCGCCGCCGCCTCGAAGTCATTGTCCAGATTGGCCTGATTTGCCGCCAGATAGGCGCCTGCCGCGATCTCCGCACGGCCTGCGACCGGCGCGAAAGCCATGACCGAAGCCAGCACGGCCATGCCCAGCGTTTTCACATATTTTCTTGCCACAGCACCCTCAATTCTCTCCGGTCACGCTAGAAGTAGCCTTCCGCCGGGGATTTGACAATGCTTGCCCGGACCATTCCGAACACAATACGGTGCGCCCGAGGAAACGGCGGCCCGGCAACGTCACATATTCGGATAATTCGGGCCCTCACCGCCCTGCGGCGTCACCCAGGTGATGTTCTGGCTGGGGTCCTTGATGTCGCAGGTCTTGCAGTGCACGCAGTTCTGCGCGTTGATCTGGAAGCGCGGGTTGGAGCCGTCCTCGTCGCGCAGGACCTCGTAGACGCCTGCAGGACAATAGCGCTGCGCCGGTTCGGCATATTTTGGCAAGTTCACGTCGATCGGGATCGACGGATCGGCCAGCACCAGGTGGCAGGGCTCGTCCTCGGCGTGGTTGGTGGCCGAAAAGCTGACGTTGGTCAGGCGGTCGAAGCTGATCTTGCCGTCCGGTTTCGGATAGTCGATCGGCGCGTGCTGCGCCGCCGGTTCGGTGGCCTCGGCGTCCGATTTGCCATGCTTCAGCGTGCCCAGAGGGTTCCAGCCGGTCAGGTTGGCGACCCACATGTCGAACCCGCCCAGCGCCAGAGAAGTCCAGAGCCCGAACTTCGACCACAGCGGCTTGACGTTGCGCACGCGCTTCAGGTCGGTCGCAATCGGGCCGGAGCGCAGGTCGGCATCGTATTCGACCAGTTCGTCGCCGGACCGGCCCGCCTTGATCGCGGCATGCGCCGCCTCGGCCGCGGCCTTGCCCGACAACATGGCGTTGTGGTTGCCCTTGATCCGCGGCACGTTGACCAGCCCCGCGGAACAGCCCAGCAGCGCCCCGCCGGGGAAGGCGACCTTGGGGATCGACTGCCAGCCGCCCTCGGAAATCGCCCGCGCGCCGTAGGCCACGCGCTTGCCGCCCTCCAGCAGGCCGGCGACCTGCGGGTGATGCTTGAAGCGCTGGAATTCCATGTAAGGATAGAGATGCGGGTTCCTGTAGTTCAGGTGGACGACGAAACCGATGTAGATCTGGTTGTTGTCGAGGTGATAGATGAACGACCCGCCGCCCGCGTTTCCGCCCAGCGGCCAGCCCATCGTGTGGGTGACCTTGCCTTCGGAGTGTTTGGCCGGATCGATTTCCCAGATCTCCTTCATGCCGAGGCCGTATTTCTGAACGTCCGCGCCCTTGCCGAGGTCGTATTTCGCGATCACCTGTTTCGACAGCGAGCCGCGCACGCCTTCGGACAGGAACACGTATTTGCCGTGCAGCTCCATCCCCGGCTCATAGGACGGCCCGGGGGTGCCGTCCCTCTGCCTGCCGAACTCGCCCGCGACCACGCCCTTGACCTCGCCGTTTTCGCCATAGACCAGTTCCGAACAGGCCATTCCGGGGAAAATCTCGACGCCCATTGCCTCGGCTTGCTCCGCCATCCAGCGGCAGACATTGGCCATGGAAACGATATAGTTGCCGTGGTTGTTCATCAGCGGTGGCATCGGCCAGTTCGGGATCTTGAATCCGCCCTTTTCCGTCAGCATCAGGAAGTTGTCTTCCTTGACCGCGACCGTGACCGGCGCGCCCTTCTCCTTCCAGTCGGGGATCAGCGCGTTCAGGCCGCTGGGGTCCAGAACCGCGCCCGACAGGATATGCGCGCCGACCTCGGAGCCTTTTTCCAGCACCACGACGTTCAGGTCCGCGTCCAGTTGCTTCAGCCGTATCGCCGCCGACAATCCGGCGGGACCCGCCCCGACGATCACAACGTCATATTCCATCGACTCGCGTTCAATATCAGTCATTCTTGCTCCATAGCGTTGGGCCCGCGTTCAAGTTGCGCTCATTTTCAAGAACTACAATCCAAATTGCAACGCACAAACCAATACGATGAAAGTTATTTAGCCAGCGACAGATCCGCTGTTGTTGACGGACCATAGTCCGCGCCTTTCGGGCAACTGCAACTTTACTAAAAGTTGCAGTGCATATAACCAAGATCAGATAAGCCCTGATTGAGTAATTATGTCGAAGCCCTTTCGATTCTTCTTCCACTTTGCTTTGGCCTACCATGCCATTGCCGTGACACTCGTAGTCCTGCTGAGAGAAAACTGGCGACATTCCCTGCAATACGCCTATATCAGGACCAAAGATGGCGGCGACCTGTTTTCGGTGGTGTTGGTCGTGGCTCTGGCGGTGTCCGTTTCCGTCCTGATTGCAAGCTATAAATTGGAAGATAGGATTCCGCGGATGAGTTTCGTGTTTGCGGTCTTCGGTACCTGGTTCTTCATTTTTGGCTTCTTGATGATCAAATCGCTTTTGCCGGTGATCATTCCCTATTTCGCCGATCCGTATTTGGCTGATTTCGACAGGGCGCTGCATCTCGGCACGGATCCGTGGCGGATCGCACATTACGACCTGCCGCATTTTCCAGCCGTGCTCGGATCGTTCCTCTATGGGCAGACGTGGTACATACTCAGCCTGATGTCTCCGGTTGCGGTAGCCCTCATGGACCCGGACAAGAACCGCCAAACCCGGTTCGTGCTGGCCTATCTCGGCACATGGATCATCCTCGGAAACCTGATGGCCATCGCTTTCATGTCCGGAGGACCTGTGTTTTATGACAGGCTGACGAATAGCGACCGGTTCGCAGAGTTCGCATTGGCGTTCGCCGGCAGCGGGCTGGTTGAAACCTATGTGGCGGGAACCCAGCACATGCTCTGGCTGCTCTACACCGATTATTCGCAAAGTTTCGGCAGCGGGATTTCCGCCTTTCCAAGTGTGCATGTCGCACTGGCAACGTTATACATGCTGTATCTGTGGGACGTTTCGAAGATTCTGGGCGTTCTTGCCGGTCTGTTTCTGCTGTTCGTTTTGTACTTTTCCGTCTTCACCGGCTTTCACTACGCCATTGACGGGTACGTATCGATTTGCCTGCTGTTCGTCTTCTGGCGCTGGCTGAAGAAACTCTATCCCCAGTCCAAAACGACCGGCGCTGTTTCCGCGGCAAGATAGTTGGTCTTTCGCTATTGCAGAATAGACCGGGTCTTTTTATGGTTCGTGCTCAATCCGCGATCAAAGGTCTCTGTGTAATGGAAAAACTGCCGATAACGCCAAAAGGATTCAAGGCCGCCGACGAAGAGCTCAAGCGGCTCAAGTCCGTGGACCGTCCTGCCGTAATCCGGGCGATCGCAGAGGCGCGCGAGCACGGCGACCTGTCCGAGAATGCCGAATACCACGCCGCCCGCGAACAGCAGAGCCATATCGAACGCCGGATCAAGGAGCTCGAAGGCATCATCGGACGCGCAGAGGTGATCGACGTCAGCAAGCTGTCCGGCCCGATCAAGTTCGGCGCGACGGTCAAGCTGGTCGACGAAGACACCGAAGAGGAGAAATCCTTCCAGATCGTCGGCGAGAGCGAAGCCAACATCGAACAGAATCTGCTGAACATCAAATCACCGATTGCCCGCGCCCTGATCGGCAAGGAAGAGGGCGACAGCGTCGAGGTGGTGACGCCGGGCGGCACCAAATACTACGAGATTGTCAGCATCCAGTACATTTAGGGCGCGGCCCGCCCAGGGCCTGCACCGCCAAAAGATTTATCCGCGTGTAAATTGAAGGACAGCTCCTTGCGTAAATTATCGCCATCCCCCCGCCGCCGGCACATTGCGCCGGTGTGGATCGGCTATGGTCTTACGGCACTCTGGCTTTTGGCGGCGGCGCTGTTTCTGTGGGTTCCGGCCGACACGTCCG
>JBFIHV010000138.1:0-6975 GCA_041601595.1 Amylibacter sp.
CGCCTGTTGGTTTCCGTGTCATGCCGCGACTATAGGCAGGAAGAACGGTGACGCCAATCGCCGTTTTAGTGTCGCGGTTCCGCTTGGAAAGCATCCGCCGTTTTGACATAAGCAGGTTATGAGCGAACAGAATCCACTCCCCGCCAATGACTGGCCAGAACTTAAACCCGGCTGGGTCTGGTTATGCGGCGCGGGACCCGGCGATCCCGGCCTGCTGACGCTGCATGCGCTGAATGCGCTGCGGCAGGCGGACGTGATCATCTACGACGCGCTCGTGGACCAGCGGATACTGGATTGGGCCGCGCCTGCGGCAGAGTTCATCTATGCCGGAAAGCGCGGCGGCAAGCCTTCGCCCAAACAAGGCGACATCTCCTTACGGCTGGTGGAACTGGCGCAACAGGGCAAACGCGTTCTGCGCCTGAAGGGCGGCGATCCCTTCGTGTTCGGTCGTGGCGGCGAAGAGGCCCAGACTCTGGTTCAGCACGGCGTCCCGATCCGTATCATTCCGGGCATTTCCGCCGGCATTGGCGGGCTTGCCTATGCCGGCATCCCGGTGACGCACCGCGATGTGAACCAGTCCGTGACCTTCGTGACCGGCCATGATCAGAGCGGCGACACCCCGCAATCGCTCGACTGGTCCGCCATTGCGCGCGGTAGCCAGGTCATCGTGATCTACATGGGCATGAAGCACATCGCGCGGATATCGGCGGAACTGATCACCGCCGGTCGCCCTGCCAGCGAGCCGGTCGCGGTGGTCACCAACGCGACAAAACCGGAACAGGCGGTACTGGAAACCACGCTCGGAAACATCGTCTCGGATATCGAGGCTTCCGGTCTGGAGCCGCCCGCGATCATCTGCGTCGGGCGGTCCGTCCTGATGCGCAAGGCGCTGGACTGGGTGACGATGCTGGACGGCACGGCGCCGCGGAACACGGACCCGCTTGGGCGGGACCTTCCGGCCGGCACGCCATGAGCGGGCTGATCATCGCAGCGACCGGCTCGGGTTGCGGCAAGACGACGATCACCCTCGGCCTACTGCGCGCGATGACGCGGCAAGGCATCGACGTCCGCTCGGCCAAAAGCGGCCCGGATTACATCGACCCCCGCTTTCACGAGGCCGCCACCGGCAGGACCTGCCTGAACCTCGACGCCTGGGCCATGCAGCAGGACCGCATACGGCATCTGGCCGCAGGCGACGGGACCCTGTTGATAGAGGGCGCAATGGGCCTGTTCGACGGCGCGCCGCCGCGCGGCAAAGGCGCGACCGCCGATTTGGCGCGGATACTCGGCCTGCCGGTGGTTCTGGTCCTTGACGTATCCTCGCAGGCGCAATCCGCCGCCGCGGTTCTGGCCGGGTTTTCCGGTTTCGATCCCGACGTCAGGATAGCCGGCGTCATCTTGAACAAACTCGGCAGTCCGCGCCACGAGCGCATGATCCGCGACGCGCTGGAGCCGTCCGGCATTCCCGTTGTCGGGGCTGTCCACCGGAACGCAGGCCTGCACTCCCCGTCCCGCCACCTGGGTCTGGTACAGGCCTCGGAGCGGCCCGATCTGGAGGCATTCATCGAAACCGCAGCCGATCTTGTCGATGGGTCGGTCGATATCGCGGCCATTCTGGCGCTCGCTACCCCCGCCAGACCACCCGCGACTGTTCCGGCCACCCTGCCGCCGCCGGCGCAGTCCATCGCGGTAGCTTCCGACGATGCCTTTGCCTTTGCCTATCCGCACCTGCTGCAGGCCTGGCGCGACGCAGGAGCAGACATCACCTTTTTCTCCCCGCTGCGTGACGAGGCTCCGGGACCTGCCGATCTGGTTTTTCTGCCCGGCGGTTATCCGGAACTCTACGCGGGCCAACTGGCGGCGGCGGAAACCTTCAGGACGGCCCTGCGCAGCGCGCCCCGCGTCTACGGCGAATGCGGCGGCTACATGGTCATGGGCGAGGGCCTGATCGACGCAAAGGGCCACCGCCATGAAATGCTGGGGCTTCTGAGGCTGGAAACCAGTTTCGAGAAACGCAGACTGCATCTGGGCTATCGCAGGCTGACGCCGCTTGGCGGTCCCTGGTCCGCGCCGCTGGCGGCGCACGAGTTCCACTATGCCACCACCCTTCGCGCCGACGGAGCGGCGCTTTTCGAAGCGGTGGACGCAGCGGGCGAACAACTGCCGCCGATGGGCTTACGTCACGGAAATCATTGTGGAAGTTTTGCACATATTATAGACACCGGCATGACGGGCGAATAATCGTTTCGTATCCTACCAGTAAAAAGCCGTAAAAGCCCATGCTACAAGCAGACCAGCAGCAATCCATGTCCCGTGCCAAGCGGAACGTTTACGTCCTCACGCTCGCCCAGGCGTTCCTCGGGGCGCAATTGCCGATCATTTTCATCATCGGCGGTCTGGCGGGGCAGTCGTTGGCTTCGAACGTCTGTTTCGCGACGTTGCCGATCTCGATGATCGTCTTCGGATCCATGACAACGGCGCCCTGGATGTCGCATTTCATGCAGCGGTTTGGCCGGCAACTGGGGTTCGTTCTGGGCTGCACGGCCGGCGCGTTCGGCGCGTTGATCTGCGCCTATGCGCTGCAACAGTCTTCATTTCCACTCTTTCTCGCGGGTTCTTATTTTACCGGCATCTATATGTCTGCGCAGGGGTTCTTCCGTTTTGCAGCCGTTGACACGGCCCCGTACGAGTATCGCGGGCGCGCCATTTCCTATGTCATGGCAGGCGGTCTGGTCGCAGCCGTGATCGGCCCGAACCTTGTCAAACTCACCGCGCAGGCGATGGTGGTGCCTTTTCTGGGCTCCTACCTGACGGTTCTGGCCATCAACGCGGTCGGTGTGATGTTGTTCTATTTCATCGACATCCCCCGCGTGTCCGAGGAGCCGAGTATAACCGGCAACGGGCGGACCCGTATGGAGTTGCTGAAGTCGCCCCGGATCGCGGTCTCGATGATCGTCGCAATGGTGTCCTATGCGCTGATGAATCTGGTGATGACCTCGACGCCGCTTGCGGTGGTAGGCTGCGGGTTCACGCAGTCCCATGCGGCGGACGTTGTGACGGCGCATGTTCTTGCGATGTTCATCCCGAGCTTTTTCACCGGCCACCTGATCGAAAAATTCGGCTCGGCGAAAATCATGACCGCCGGACTCGTCCTGCTGGGCACGGGCGGACTCGTCGGTCTTGCGGGCATCGAGTTGTTGAATTTCTACGGCACGCTGACCTTGCTGGGCGTCGGCTGGAACTTCGGCTTCATCGCGGCCACAGCGATGCTGGCAAACTCGCACACGCCGCAGGAACGCGGCCGGGTGCAGGGCCTGAACGACTTTCTGGTTTTCGGATTGGTGACGGTCGCATCCGTATCCTCCGGCGGTTTGATGAATTGTTCCGGCGGCAGCCCGGAACAGGGCTGGTATGCGGTCAACACGGCCATGATACCGCTGCTGACGATTGCCGGCGGCAGCCTGCTCTGGCTGTTCCTGCATGAACGCCGGTCTGCGTTCAAATCCTTCCGGTAAGATAGCGCCTCATAAACAAAAGCTTGCGGCCCGCCTCGGACATCCGCACATCGCCTTTCAGCACCGATGAAGGCTCCTGAACTGCGCGCTGCAGAACCTGCCGCGCGCGCCAGGCCGCCAGGGTCGCGGGGCGCAAGGGTTTGTTTTGCCTGTGCAGTCTGCCGCTGTCGTTCAATCCATCAAGGCCCCTCCGCGCCAGTTCCGCCACCGCTTCCGGTGCGGAGTTCGGCAATGGCCGCTTGCCCGCAGCTATCAGGGCCGGCGAGGCCACCAGCAATGATGCAATCCCGGAGGAGAACCCGATCCGGCGCACGGAACCTTCCATACCGGCGTCAGCGCCCAGCGCCTGAGCCGCCAGCCACATGAGCCCGCCTGCCGTGGCATCGACATAATCGTCGAAAGCAGCCTGATCCGCATGAGCGTCCCGATAGATATCGAACCGCCGCGCCTGCACCAGATTGGCGACGGCGGCGCGCTCCAGCCCGCGCTCCCTGACCACCGCGGCCAGAGGGGTCACGACTTCGTGGCTGCGCGGCGTTCGCCCATCGAAAATTTCGTCCATCGCGTCGGCCCACCATTGCAGGCGCATTTCCGCGATCATTTCCTCTTTGGTGACCCAGGGCGCGCGCGCCACCTCCAGATTGAACGCATAGAGCGCCATAAGCGCGCCGCGATCCTCGGGCCGCGCCGTCATGGCCGACAGAAACCGGTCCGGGTCGCCGCGCTGAACCAGTTCGGCGCAGGCCTCGAAACTCATCGCGGCTGCATCCCGTCCTTGAGCAGTTTCCAGTTGATCGCGTCGATCAGCGCCTCGAAACTGGCATCGACGATATTGGGCGACACGCCGACGGTGGACCAGTGATGCCCCTGCCCGTCCTCGCTGTCGATGACGACTCGGGTCACGGCCTCGGTCCCGCCGCTGGTGATCCGGACCTTGAAGTCCACCAGCTTCATGTCGTCGATCGATGCCTGATACGGGCCGAGGTCCTTAGCCAAGGCCTTGGACAGCGCGTTGACCGGACCGCTGTCACGGCCCAGATCGTCCAGGCTCTCGGACACCGAAAGCACACGCTCGTCCCCGATCCGTGCGACGACCACCGCCTCGGACACGGTTTCGCGGCGGCCCGAGGGATGGGTCTTGCGCTCCACCGTCACGCGGTAGCGGTCGATTTCAAAGAACCGCGGCAGTTCGCCCAGAATGCGCCGCGCCACCAGCTCGAAGGACGCCTGCGCGCTGTCATAGGCATAGCCGTCATCCTCGCGCTGCTTGACCTCGTCGAGGATCAGCGCCAGACGCGGATCGTCCTTCCCGACCTTCAGCCCCGCGTCCGCCAGCCGCCGCCGCAGGTTGGACTGACCCGCCTGATTGGACATCGGAATGACCCGCTCGTTCCCGACGACCTCTGGCTTGACGTGCTCGTAGGTCGAAGGGTCCTTCAGAATGGCCGAAGCATGCAACCCCGCCTTGTGGGCGAATGCCGAGGCCCCGACATAGGCCGCGAACTTGTTCGGCACGCGGTTCAGAACGTCGTCCAGCATCCGGCTGACCTTGGTCAGGCTGGACAGCTTGTCGATGCTGACCCCGATTTCATAGGCGGACTTGTAGGGTTCCTTCAGCAACAGCGTCGGGATGATGGTCGTCAGGTTCGCATTGCCGCAACGCTCGCCCAGACCGTTCAGTGTGCCCTGTATCTGGCGCGCGCCAGCGTCAACGGCCGTCAGCGTGTTGGCGACTGCGTGTTCCGTATCGTTATGGGTGTGGATGCCAAGGTGATCGCCCGGAATTCCGGCCTCTATCACCGCCAGAACCGCTTCGCGGACCTCATGCGGCATCGCACCACCGTTGGTGTCGCACAGCACCACCCAGCGCGCGCCGTTGTCATAGGCCGCCTTGGCCGCCGCCAGCGCATAGTCGGGATTGGCCTTGAACCCGTCGAAGAAATGCTCGCAATCGAACAGCGCCTCGCGGTGATTGGCCCGCAGGTGGGCGATGCTTTCGGCGATGTTCTGAACGTTCTCGTCCAGCGAAATGCCGAGCGCCGTCGTCACATGGAAATCATGCGTCTTGCCCACCAGACAGACCGCCGGCGTTCCCGCATTGATCACCGCCGCGAGCACATCGTCGTTCTCCGCCGACCGCCCTTGCCGCTTGGTCATGCCGAAGGCGGCGAAGGTCGCGTTCTCCAGCTTGGGCGGAGCGGCGAAGAAATCGCTGTCGGTCGGGTTGGCGCCGGGCCAGCCGCCTTCGATATAATCGACGCCGAGCTTGTCGAGCGCCAGCGCGATCCGCGTCTTGTCCGCCGCCGAGAAATCGACGCCCTGCGTTTGCTGGCCGTCACGGAGTGTTGTGTCGTAGAGGTAGAGGCGTTCGCGGGTCATTGGCTAGCCTCACTTGCCTGTTTTATATCTGTGAAGTCCTCAGTGTTCAATATTCGCGTTGCCTCGATATCCAATCTGTTTACAGATACTTTTAGCTTTAAGCCTAACTTGTTGGCTACGTCCCTGAGTGCATCAACCTCTGAATAGTCTTTGTCTCTCTTGGCAATATCATAAGCTCTCATGTAGATTTCTCTATAGTTCTGAAGAATTGCCAATTCGCCAGGTTCTGGAGTTTGCTTCAACAAAATCGAATAGCCTGCTAAGCGATTTCTTTCTCTCCAGTTCGCCCTTGCCTCGTCACCCAAGAAACCGAGAAAACGTGCATTATCTAGCAATTCTTGTGGAGTACCTTGGAGGGAATTCACCGCTATTAGTGCTGGGTACGAGTTAAGATCGTCTGACAGAACCTTCAATACAGCCTTTGCAACTCTAGTTGGCTCCTTTGAAGGCTCCAGTTCTGAAGTGAGTTTGTGCCAGCGATCTAATGTCGCCTCCGCCTCCCGCGCCTTCTTCTCCGTCCAGTCCATCGGCTTCCGGTAATGCGTGCTCAAATACACGAACCGGATCACCTCCCCCGGATAGCCCTGATCCAGCAAATCCCGCACCGAGAAGAAATTGCCCAAACTCTTGGACATCTTCTTGCCCTCGACCTGCAGCATCTCGTTGTGCATCCAGACCTGCGCGAAACAATCCTCGCTGCCACACAGCGAACAGCTCTGCGCCTTTTCGTTCTCGTGATGCGGAAAGGCCAGGTCCAGCCCGCCGCCGTGAATGTCGAAGCGCTCGCCGAACAGCGCCCGCGACATGGCGGAACACTCGATATGCCAGCCCGGCCGCCCGCGACCCCAAGGGCTGTCCCAGCCCGGCAGGTCGTCGCCCGAAGGTTTCCACAGCACGAAATCCATCGGATCGCGCTTGTAGGGCGCGACCTCGACCCGCGCCCCCGCGATCATATCCTTGACAGACCGGCCCGACAGCGTGCCGTAATGTTCATAGGAATTCACGTCGAACAGAACGTGGCCCTCGGCCGCATAGGCGTGCCCCTTGGCGATCAGTTCCTCGATCATCCCCACCATCTGCC
>JBFIHV010000139.1:0-6958 GCA_041601595.1 Amylibacter sp.
CCCGGCAGAACGGTGGACAGTTCCGGCACCAGTATGAGCAGGATCACAACCCCGATCTCGGCGATCAGAAATGGCAGGACGGCGCGGAAAATCGGGAAAACCGGCCCCTCGGCAATGCGGCAGGCCACGAAAAGGCACACACCGACCGGTGGCGTAATCAAACCCAAAGTCAGCGTCAGGATTATCACCATGCCGAGTTGCATGGGTTCGATCCCCATCGACGCGGTTACCGGCATCAGCATCGGCACGATCAGAACGATCGCTGCGCCCGGCTCCAGGAAGGTGCCGACCAGCAGAAGAACCCCTGCCAGCGCCAGCATGAACAGGACCGGATTTCCGGCAAACTGCGATGCCAGACCTTGCACCCAGATCCCGATACCGCCAACGGTCAGGACATAAGAGACCACCGTTGCAGCTGCGATAATCAGATAGATCGTGGCAGTGATCCGCGCCGCGCGCTTCAGCGCGTCCCACAACACGGAGAAATTCATCGCCCGGAACAACAGCCACGAGATGATGAGAGCATAGAGAACGGCGACACCGCCCGCCTCGGTCGCGGTGAAGACGCCTGACAGCGTGCCCACGACGATCAACGCCGGCAGGCCCATGACAGCCAGTCCGTCGCGCACCAGTACGGGGACTTCGCCGGGATCGACACGATGGCGTGACCGTGGAAGCCGCCCGCCGCGCGCCTGTACGAAGATCACCACAAACATGGATCCGGCCAACAGCAAGCCCGGGACGATACCGGCCACGAACAGATCGATCACCGAAAGGCGCGTTACGGCGGCATAGATGATCATGATCACCGAAGGAGGAATGATCGGCCCGATGATCGACGAGGCGATGGTGACAGCGGCGGCATAATTCTTGTCATACCCCTCTTCGGGCATGCCCTTGATGAACACCTGACCCAGCGCCGCGGTGTCGGCCACCGCAGCCCCGGAAATACCGGCGAACAGAACCGAGGACGTGACATTGGCATAGGCCGTACCACCTGCAACGCCGCGCGTCAGCATCCCCGCCAGCCGGATCAGCCGTTCCGTGATGCCGCCGCGGTTCATGATCTCTCCGGCGAATATATAGAACGGCGCGGCAAGCAGAACGAAATTGTCCATTCCGGTGAACAGCCGCGTCGGCACGGTGATCAGGCTCAGATCCAGCGCCCAAAGCCCGACAGCGCCGGCGATGCCAAGCGAAAAGACAATCGGGACGCCAGCGAGCAGCATGACGACAAAAGCAATGGCCATAGCGATCATGGCGCGCCCTCCATATCTTCCTCGGCTGAAAACGCGTCTTCAGGTACCAGCATCATTGCGACGGTGTTGATCAGGATAAGCGTGGCCCCGACCGGAATAGCCAGATAGGGGATAGTCATCGGAATGCGAACCGCGGGCGAAACCTGCCGCATGTTGTCGATTGCGGCAGGAAAGCCCTCCCAGATCAACAGCAGGCAGAAACCGGCAACGCAGAGCTGCATGATCAGGTTGACGCACCGACGGATGAGCGGCGATTGAACGTTGTCGAAGAGGCTGATTTCCATGTGCTCCCGACGCAGAAACGCGGGGGCAGCGGCAAGCATCACCATCCAGGTCGTACTGTAGCGCATCGTCTCTTCCGTCCACGAGATCGGGTCAACTAGCACATATCGGAAATAGACCTGCGCCAGATTCATAAGGATCACAGCGACAAGCAGACAAGCTGCGATCGCTTCCGTGACGCTCGCCAATCCCAATGTGAATTTAATGACGTTCCGTTGCACTCTCGCGCTCCTCCGGATGGAGATATGTCCAGGCAGCACCAGGGCAGGCAATGCGGGGACGGGCTTCTATTTCAAGGCGGCGGCGGGAAGTGCGTTCTTGCGCTTCCCGCCGCAGTCACCTTACTTTCAGGCTTATTTACCGTAAAGATCGGGTTCGTAGGATGCGGCAGTGTCCACAAGCTGCTGCACCAGATCAGCACCCACCTGCTCGCGGAGGTATTCGAGCACAGGTTCCTGTGAAACCTCGGCGAAGGCAGCCTTTTCGGCCATCGTCGTCATATGCACTTCTACGCCTTTCGCCTTGATCAGGTCGATGTATTTCTTCGCGCCGGCCAGTTTCTGGGTGTTCTCGACGCGCGCGGCAAGCGTGGCGGCCTCCAGCACGACGGCTTTCTCATCGTCGGTCAGACCTTCGAAGAACTTGTCGTTGATGATGTAAGCGTGGACGCCCAGGATATGCTCGTCGGTGGACATGTATTTCTGCACGTCCATCAGGTTGTAGTCATAGTTGACCTGAGCCGGGTTTTCCTGCCCGTCGATGACGCCTTGCTTGGCTGCCATGATGATCTCGGATCCGGGCATCGGCGTGGCGGCGGCCCCGAAAGATTCGACGAAACGCATGAAGACCGGGCTCTCCATCACGCGCATCTTGAGGCCGGCCAGATCTTCGGGCGTACGGATCGGGCGCACGTTGTTGGTGAAGTCACGAAAGCCGTTTTCACCCCAGGACATGACGCGAATGCCGGTTGCGGCGCGCATGTCTTCTGCGAGTTTCTCGAAGAACGGGCTGTCGAACACTTTCCACGCATGAGCGGAAGACTTGAACAGGTAGGGGATCGAAAGAACCTGAATGTCATTGTGGAAACCGGCCAGAGCGCCGGTGTCGACCAGGCAGACCTCGACGGCGCCCTGCTGAACCTGTTCGGCACAAGCGCGTTCCGCGCCCAACTGCGCGCTTGGGAACAACTGAACGGTGATACCGCCCTCTGTCTTGTATTCGACGTGGTTCTTGAACGCGTTCAACGCGTTCCATTCGGGGTTGTCGCCCTGCGGTGCGTTCATCCCGAACTTGATGTTTTTCGCCATGGCGGGGCCGGTTGCGACCAGCAGCGCGGTTGCAGCGGCGGCAGCCATGATATGCGTGAATTTGGTTTTCATTTCAGTAACCTTTCGTTTTCCCTGTGGGCAGCGGCGTATAGAGCGCCAAGTAAAGCGTAGGGCCAAAACTCTCGCTTGATAAATGCCAATATCCAATAAGGCCATGCCGCAATTGAATGATTCAGGGCTTCGGTCAAGCGATGTCGCCCTCGCGCCCGCAGAAGGCACGAGGACGAAAGTGACAGATCCTGTTGCCGGTCCGTCAATGCCACGCCCGTCAGGCCGGAACCTTCCATTCGGCGACTTCATCGACCGGGAAAACCGGGCGCGGCAGGTTCCGGAAATCGAAACGTGACAGAATTGGCGATGTCAGGCCCGGCGTATCGACCTCGATCACCTGATCCGAGGAAAAGAACTCGGAAAATCCGGCCCTGAAATGACCGCGTGACTTCACCACGACCGCCCGCGCGGCCGCGATATCCAGCCCCATCATTTCCAGAAACGCCGGATCGGCGCATTGCGTCCTGATCGATATGACCACGACCTGAATGCCGCCGATTTCCAGAAGGACGGTGGGCCCAAGGTTCATGCGGCGCCCGGCATAGAAGCCCCGACGTCCGACGCAGTCGCCATCGTGCACGCGGACCACCTTTGCAGGGGCTTCGAACCGCCGGGAAAACTCGTCAGGCTCGACGCGGTTGAAAACGGCGTCGAACTCGGCGCCCTCGCCCAGTTGGGTCGCCTCTGCGGCAAGCGCCGGATCATTGATGACTCCGGCAATCACACCCGTGGCCCCGGCCTTGTGGAGCGCCTCGAGTATCCACATGGTATTGCCATTGCCACCGCCGCCCGGATTATCGGCCACATCCGCCAAGATGACCGGATCAAGGCTCAGGTCCTTACCCACCGCAAGGACGCGCTCGACCGCCTCGTTCAGCGATGTCAGCTGCGGGGTGTAACGCTTATGTTCGCGCCAGGCGCGCTCGGCGATCTGTTCGGCAACGGCCTTGGCCGCCCCGTTCGCTGTCCGCGCGGTTACGATGATGGCCAAACCGTTCTTGGGCGTATCGCTGTAGGCAAAGCCGCCGAGGATCGAGACGTTCACAATATCGTCCGAGATCAGCGTCTGGCCGTAATTGATCAGGTCGGCATAGGGGCCTTTCTCGGTGAGCAGCGTGACCGTGGGCGGCGTGACCGGAAGCCGGAGGAATGCCACTTCGGGTTTCATTCCGGCAAAGAGCTCCTGCATGACGTCGGCCGCCTCGGCCCCGCGCTCCAGCATGTCCACATGCGGGTTGGTGCGATAGGCCACGATCGTGTCGACGCTGCCCACCATGCGCTCTGAAACGTTGCCGTGCAGATCGAGGGTGGCGACAATCGGTACGTCAGGCCCGACGATCGAGCGCACCAAGGCAAAGATCTCGCCGTCCGGATCCTTGTTTTCAGTCGTGATCATGGCGCCGTGATTGGAGATGTAGACAGCATCCAGCGGCATCTCGGCTTTCAGACGACGCTTGATCTCTTCAAACGAAGCCTGGAAGAAATCATGATCCATCGGCCCGCCCGCTTCGACCAGCCCGACGAGAATGGGAACCGGAACCCAGTCCGTTTTCGCGTTCATGCCCGCAACGAAGCCGCGAATTTCAGTCGGAAGCTTGGGATCGGAACTGGACAGGTCTTCAAGTATCTCATCGCCGGCCAGATAGACGCGGCTCAGATAATCTTCCTTGGTGGTGACCGGTGCGAATGCGTTACTTTCCAGCATCAGTCCAAGAATGGCAATGCGGCGGGGCTTGTTCTCAATCATAGGGTCGGACCTTTCGGCTATTGAATAAGACTATCACTGTATCAGCAGCGTCTGGCGCAAACCAATGCAAGCTGTGACTATCCCGATGCCGATAGCGCATCAAAAACGAAGGCCCGGAAGGCCAAGGCCGCCGCCGACAATGCCCGGCGACCGCGCGCCTGTATCGAACACCATGTTGGCCATCGCCCCCCAAACGCCTGCCGGCTTCCGTCAAACGCCGGTTGCACATGCGCGATCGGCATAGCAGCATGCGATTTTAACATTCGCAATCGCGCCGGATACCGGCGATTATCGCAGCAGCACCCCCTTACCTTGTCGCACGCCCCAACGTGCGTATTTCGGAGACAACCATGACACCTGAAATTCGGCCCTACTGGAAGAACTATATCGGCGGGAAATGGGTGGACGGATCGAAACGCGAACGTCTGGCCGTGACGAACCCCGCAACAGGGGCCCAGATCTGCGAAGTTGCCCGCGGAACGGCGCAAGACATCGATGACGCGGTCGCGGCCGCCCGTGCCTGCTTTGCCTCGGGTGGTCTGGCCGCCATGGCTCCGCATGAACGGGGCGCTCTGATGTTCCGTATCGCAGACGAGCTTGAAAAGGCGGCGGAAGAAATTGCCATCGTCGAATGCCTGGATAACGGCAAAACGATGGCCGGTGGCCGGGCCGAGGTGCCGCTGACCCAACGCTACCTGCGCTATTACGGCGGAATGGCCGACAAGCTCGAAGGCCGCCAAATTCCACTGGGTGCCGGACTGCTGGATTACACCGTGAACGAGCCGTTCGGCGTATCGGCGCAAATTGTGCCGTGGAACGGGCCGCTACCTGTCGGCGCGCGCTCTGTCGCCTGCGCGCTTGTCACCGGAAATACGGTCGTGCTGAAATCGCCCGAGGATTCGCCGCTCAGCCTGTTCCTGTTCGCAGAGGCCTGTGAACGGGCAGGCGTACCCGCAGGAGCCGTAAACATCGTCTGCGGGCTGGGCGCAGAGGCCGGTGCCGCGCTCGCATCACATCGCGACATTGACCATATAGTCTTCACCGGCTCGGTCGCGACCGGCAAGAGCGTGTTGCACGCCGCCGCCGAACGGGTGATCCCCTGCGTGATGGAACTGGGCGGAAAATCAGGCGCGATCGTCTATCCCGACGCCGATCTCGATGCGGCGGCCACCAGTGCCGCTGCGGGCATTTTCAAACATGCCGGCCAGATCTGCTCGGCCGGATCGCGGCTGATCGTGCACCGCTCGGTCCACGACGATCTGGTGGCGCGGCTGGTCGCCAAGGCCGAGGCCCTCAGCGTCGGGCCGGGCATCGAAGGCTGCGACATGGGCCCGCTGATTTCAAACCGCCAGCTCGAGTCGGTCGAAGCCCTGTGCCGGGTCGGTATCGAAGAAGGCGCCGTGGCGGCCACCGGCGGCGCGCGCGTCGCGGGGCTGGACGGTTTTTTCATGGCACCCACGGTCTTTACCGGCGTGCGGCCTGACATGCGCATCGCACAAGAGGAATTCTTTGGTCCTGTCGTCGTCGTGATCCCCTTCGACACTCCGGACGAAGCGATCGCCATCGCCAACGGCACAGATTACGGGCTGGCCGCCGGCATCTATACGAAAGACCTGGCACGGGCCCATACCACCGCCAGCCGTCTGGTGGCCGGGCAGATTTATGTCAACCAGTGGTGGGCCGGCGGCATTGAAACGCCGTTTGGCGGCATGAAGCGTTCCGGCTATGGGCGTGAAAAAGGGCAGGAAGCCTTGCTTGGCTACGTACAGACCAAGAATATCGGCATCCGGCTTTGAGCGAAGCAAATACGTTCGACTACGTTGTAATCGGCGCCGGCAGCGCCGGATGCGTCGTGGCGGGGCGCTTGTCAGAGAGCGGAACCGGCTCGGTCTGTGTGCTGGAGGCAGGCCCCCGTGACAGACATCCGGCGATTCACGTGCCGGCGGCGGTGGTCTATGCGCTCGGCAATCCGAAAATCGACTGGATGTTTCCGACGGAACCGTCATGGGGAACGGCGAACCGGTCGATAATGCAAAGCCGGGGCAAGGTCGTGGGCGGGACCGGCTCGATAAACGGCCACGTCTACACGCGCGGCCACCGGTCCGATTTCGACACATGGGCGGCGCTCGGCAATCCCGGATGGAGCTATGATGACGTTCTGCCCTATTTCAAACGCAGCGAAACCCGTATCGGCCCCGGCGACGAGGCGTACCGCGGCCGCAAGGGCCCCTTCACGATCACCGATATCGAAGCTCCGGACCCCTTGTGCGAAGCCTTCATGGATGCCGCCG
>JBFIHV010000140.1:0-6865 GCA_041601595.1 Amylibacter sp.
GGCTGACCGCCTGCGCCACAAGTACTGGATGGAATACGGAACGACCCTGTCCGGCCTGATGCGGGAACATGGTGTGGATCCGGAACCCTATCTGGTGGATGTGCACCAGATCGACCTGGCCCGTCTGGAAAAGGCGCCCGACCTACGCGGTGCAATCGCCCGCCTGCCGGGGCGCAAGATCGTCTATACCAACGGCTCGAAATTTCATGCCGAACGGGTCATCGTCGCCCGCGGCCTGAACGGCGTATTCGATGCCGTTTATGGCATTGAGCATGCGGACTATCTGCCGAAACCCGAGCGGCAGGCGTTCGAGCTGATCTGCGCCCGCGACGGCATCGACGCGACCCGTGCGACAATGTTCGAGGACGACATCCGGAATTTGGCGGAGCCGTTCCAGATGGGCATGAAAACGGTACTCGTGGGCGCGGAAAATGCCGCCGCGCACGTGCATTACAGCACCGACGACCTGTCCGGCTTTTTGTCGCGTCTCGGCGTATGACGCTTTCCTCGGACCGCGTCACGGCTTATGTCGGATGATATGACACGCATCGATACGGATATTCTGATCAGCGGCGGCGGTATCGCCGGACTGACAGCCGCCTGCGCCTTCGGGGCAGCGGGCCGTCGCGTGATCTGTGTCGATCCCGCACCGCCGGTGACCGAGGCCGCCGATCCCTCTTCCGACCTGCGCAGCACCGCCTTTCTGCAACCGGCCCGCGACACGCTGATCGCCGCCGGTATCTGGGATTTCCTGCAGGACCACGCCACGCCGTTGCAGATCATGCGGCTGGCCGATGCGGGCGGCCCGGCCAACGAAATCCGCAAGGTGGCGGATTTCGACGCCTCCGAGGTCTCGGGCATGCCCTTTGGCTGGAATTTCCCGAACTGGCTGCTGCGCCGCGAGCTGCTGAACCGGATCGCGGGCCTTGCCAACGTGGGCTTCATGCCCGGTGTCTCGACCACCGCGCTGACGACCCGCGAAACCGAGGCGCTGGTGCGCCTGTCCGACGGCCGCACGGTTCGCGCCGCGTTGGTGGTCGCCGCCGACGGGCGCAACTCTCCGGTCCGGTCCATGCTGAATATCGGCGTTAAAACATGGCGTTACGGACAGAAGGCGCTGGCCTTCACCGTGTCGCATACCGAACCGCATCACAACGTGAGCACCGAGATTCACCGAAGCGGCGGCCCTTTCACGCTGGTGCCCCTGCCCGACCGAGACGGAAAACATTATTCGTCGATTGTCTGGATGGAGTCTGGTCCCCATGCCAAGGCCTTGTTGGAAATGCCGCCGGCAGAGTTCAACGCGGCGCTGAATGCGCGCAGCTGCGGCGTTCTGGGTCATTTGACGCTCGAAAGCCGCCTGACGCTCTGGCCGATCATCAGCCAGATGGCGGAGCGCCTGTCCGGCCAGCGCACCGCGCTGGCGGCAGAGGCAGCCCACGTCATCCCGCCCATCGGCGCGCAGGGGCTGAACATGAGCCTCGCCGATATCCAGTGCCTGCTGGAACTGTTTGCGCAAACCGAAGATATCGGCTCGCGGGCGCTGCTCGACACATATCACCGCAAACGCTGGCCCGACATCAAGGCCCGCGTCACAGGCGTCGACATCCTGAACCGCGCCGCCATGGCCGAAAGCCCGAGCCTGCGCGATCTGCGCATGAAGGGCCTGACCTCGCTGCACGGCATCGCGCCGCTGCGGAAGGTGGCGATGCAGGCGGGTTTGGGAAACCGCTAGGCTACAGCGTCAAACGCCGCATCCAGCCGCGAGATCGTGGCCTTCACGTCATAGAGCTTGTCCAGCCCGAACAGCCCGATGCGGAAAGACGAATAGCCCTCGGGCTCGTTGCAGCGCAGCGGCACACCGGCCGCGATCTGCACGCCATGGGCTGCGAATTTGCTGCCGTTCTGGATGCCGCGGTCGTCCGTGTAGCACACCACGACGCCGGGTGCGCCGAACCCGTCGGCGGCAACGGATTTGAACCCGCGTTTCGCCAGCATCGCCCGCACCCCGTCGCCCAGCGCCTGTTGCGCCGTCTTCAGCTTGCCGAAACCGTAGGCCTGCGTTTCCAGCATCACGTCGCGGAACACTTTGAGCGCATCGGTCGGCATGGTCGCGTGATAGGCGTGACCGCCATTCTCGTAGGCTTCCATGATATTGGTCCAGATTTGCAGGCTCATGGCAAAGCTGCTGCTCTGCGTTTCGGCCACCCGGGCCCGCGCGGCGGAGCTCATCATCACCAGACCGGCAGAGGGCGACGCCGACCAGCCCTTTTGCGGCGCCGAAATCAGGACATCGACACCCAGCGCCTTCATATCGACCCAGATACAACCTGACGCGATGCAGTCCAGAACGAACAGACCGCCCACGGAATGCACAGCGTCGGTGACCGCCTTGATATAGCCGTCCGGCAGGATCATGCCCGAAGAGGTTTCCACATGCGGAGCGAAGACCACCGCCGGACGTTCGGCCTTGATGTGCGCGACCAGCTTGTCGATATCCACCGGAGCAAAGGGCGACTGCGGATCGTTCCCGGTCTGCTGAGCCATCATCACCGTCTCTTCCGACGGAATGTCTCCGGCTTCGAATATCTGGGTCCAGCGGAAGGAAAACCAGCCGTTGCGGATGACCATGACCTTCTGATCGGTCGCCAGCTGCCGCGCCACCGCTTCCATCGCATAGGTTCCGCCGCCGGGCACCACGGCGACGCTGTCAGCCTTGTAGACATCCTTCAACATGCCTGAAATATCACGCATAACCTTTTGAAAAGTCTTGCTCATATGGTTCAGAGAACGGTCGGTGAAGACGACGGAGAACTCCAGCAATCCATCCGGATCGACGTCAGGCAGCAAGGCGGTCATGGGTATATCCTTCAAAAAATCTGTCCGCCGCGAAACTCTGGTAAAATGGTGCCGAATGCAACCCGAATCCGACCCTCAGATGATCGGCCGGTTCAGCTTTTCCTCGGACAGCAGCACATTGGCCTCTATCGCGCCGACCCCGGGCAGGGTCATGATCCGGCGGCGCAGGACGCGTTCGAAATCGGCCAGGTCGCGGGCCACGACCTTCAGCCGGAAATCGAACAGTCCGAGGACGTGCTGTACCAATTGCACCTCAGGAATGGCCGCAATCGCGCGTTCGAAATCGGCCAGAGAGACGCGTCCCTTGGTGGCGAGCTTCACCCCCAGAAAAACCGTCACGCCGAAGCCCAGCTTTTCGGCGTCGAGCACGATATAGCGAGACCTGATCACGCCCTCGTCTTCCAACCGCTTGACCCGCCGCCAGGTCGTGGGCTGCGACAGGCCGATGCGCTTGGCCAGCGCCGCCGCCGACAGGCCGCCGTCTTTTTGCAGTTCGCGCAGGATGGCGCGGTCCATGTCATCCAGATCGGTCACAGCGGCAACCCCCTGCTGTTCTTGACGTTCGACACCAGCATCAGCGCCTCGATATCGGCCAGATGCGGCAGGGCGAGGATGCGCTCGCGATAGATCTCCTGGTAATGCGCCATGTCGCGGGCCAGAATGTTAAGCCGCACGTCCACACGGCCCAGAAAGGTCTGGATCTCGTTGACCTCCGGGATCTTGCGGGCTTCGGCGATGAACGCGTCGAAAGCGTTGCTCTGGGTCTTGTCGAGCGTGATGCGCAGCGACACCTCGACCGCGTAGCCCAGCGCCTTGGGGTCGATTTCCACCGACCGGCCCTTGATCACGCCGTCGCGCTCCATCCGCTCGATCCTGCGCCAGCAGGATGCCGCGGCGATGCCTGCCGCCTTGGCCAGCTGGCCCGCCGTCAGCGATGCGTCGTCCTGCAAAAGACGCAGCAACCTGCGGTCTATATCATCGAGCGTCTGCATAATTTTTCCGTTTTTATCCCAATTAACGAATGACTTTTACGATATCAGGCAAAAATAATCAAATTCGGAAAATACTTCCCTGTAAAAATCGCTATTTTAGCCGCAGACACACAGCATAGGAGAACGATATGCGCGTTTACTACGATCGCGATTGCGATGTGAACCTGATCAAGGACATGAAAGTCGCCATTCTGGGCTACGGCTCGCAAGGCCACGCCCACGCGCTGAACCTGCGCGACAGCGGCGCCAAGAATGTCGTCGTCGCCCTGCGCGAGGGCTCGCCCTCGGCCAAGAAGGCCAAGGCCGAAGGCCTCAAGGTCATGGGCATTGCGGAAGCCGCCGCCTGGTGTGACCTGATCATGCTCACGATGCCGGACGAACTGCAGGCCGCGACCTACAAGAAATATGTACATGACAACCTGCGCGAAGGTGCCGCGATAGCATTCGCGCACGGCCTGAACATTCACTTCGGCCTGATCGAGCCGAAAGAAGGCGTCGACGTCATCATGATGGCGCCAAAAGGCCCCGGCCACACCGTGCGCGGCGAATTCGTCAAGGGCGGCGGCGTTCCCTGTCTGGTTGCCGTCAACCAGAACGCTTCCGGCAAGGCGCTGGAAATCGGCCTGTCCTATTGCTCGGCCATCGGCGGCGGACGTTCCGGCATCATCGAAACAGACTTCCGTGAAGAGTGCGAAACCGACCTTTTCGGCGAACAGGCGGTTCTGTGCGGCGGCATCGTCGAGTTGATCCGTCTGGGCTTCGAAACGCTGGTCGAGGCAGGCTACGAGCCTGAAATGGCCTATTTCGAGTGCCTGCACGAAACCAAACTGATCGTGGACCTGATCTATGAAGGCGGCATCGCCAACATGAACTACTCGATCTCGAACACGGCCGAGTACGGCGAATACGTGTCCGGCCCACGGGTGCTGCCACGCGAACAGACCAAAAAGGCGATGAAAGAGATCCTCTCCGACATCCAGACCGGCAAGTTCGTCCGCGACTTCATGGTGGAAAACGCCGTCGGCCAGCCGTCGTTCAAGGCGACGCGCCGGATCAACGACGAGCACCAGATCGAAAAAGTCGGCGAGAAACTGCGCGGCATGATGCCGTGGATTTCCGCTGGCAAAATGGTCGACAAGTCGAAAAACTGATCCCGTCGTCAATTCCCGTAAAGGCCGTGGTAACCCCACGGCCTTTATTGTTTCCAGGTCGTCGAATCCTGTGATAGGGCTTCGGACGACGGCATTTGCCCGAGGTTCCGACATGTCACCACAGCACCCCACCGCTACCAATTGGCTGTTTCTGCTCGCTCTGGGCATCATTTGGGGCGCGTCCTTCATGGCCACAAAGATCGCCATAGGCGACTTCGGCCCGATGACGGTCACCGCGGCGCGGCTGACGATTGCCGCGATCGTTCTGGTCTCGGCGTCTTTCTACCGGGGCACCGGATTGCCCAACATCAAGACGCGGGAAGGCAGGATTGTCTGGCTCTACTGCCTTGCGCTCGGCGTTTTCACGAATGCCGTGCCATTTTCACTGTTGAACTGGGCGCAGTTGCGAGTGACGTCGGGCTTCGCGGGCGTGACTATGGCGGCCGTGCCCCTTCTGGTATTGCCGCTGGCCCACCTGCTGGTGCCCGGAGAGCAGATGAGCCTGCGCAAGGTGCTTGGATTCGTGGTCGGTTTTACGGGCGTTTTCGTTCTGATCGGACCCGAGACCTTTTTACAGACCAGCGGCGACAGCCTCGAACCCTGGGCGCGGATTGCCTGCCTCGGCGCGGCAAGCTGTTATGCGACCGGCACGATCCTGATGCGGATGAACCCGGCCAAATCGCTGGTCGCCTTCAGCGCCGGCGGCCTGACCGTCGGTTCGCTGACGATGATTCCGATAGCTCTGTATTTCGAAGGCGTGCCCGATATCAGTCTCAACACCTCTCTGCTGGCGGTCCTGTACCTCGGAATTCTTCCGACTGCGGTATCGACGCTCCTGCTCGTCCAGATAATCAGATCGGCCGGGCCGTCCTTCATGAGCCTCGTGAACTACCAGGTGCCGGTCTGGGCGGTCGTTTTCGGAATCTTCCTGCTTAACGAGAGCCTGCCGCCGTCGTTCTTTTCCGCCTTGGCGCTGATCCTCGGCGGGCTCGCGGTCAGCCAGTTCAGACGCAGAAAGATCGCCTGACGCGACAAGGGCAGTTTTACGGCAGGAGGTCCCGTGTTACACTTAATCGATTTGCAACCGGACCCTGACCATGAACAGACGCAACTTCAACAAGACACTCCTGATCGCCGGGCTTGCCGCACCGACGGTCCTGTCCGGGTTTTCCAACGCGGCATTTGGCCATGTCGGAAACCGGCTGGAACCTTATGGACGTGTCGCGCTCCATCTTTCGGGGAAAAGCAGGACGATCAGCTATTTCGCCATTCTGACCGATGACGGGCTTTACGGTGTCGATTTGCGCATGGAAGTCCCGCAAATGGCCGCGAACCGCATCGATCTCGGGGAAGTTCCGCTACTCGGGCAGATCCTGACCCCGACATTGAACAGGCAATTCGCCGGTGCCACAGTTGCCGGACCGCTGCACCTTGTCGGCAATACGATCGTCCTGCTGCCGGAAGGCCCCCTGCCCGCGCGCAGCCGCGTCTGGATCACCCACCGAAACCTCGTCTACAGGCCGCCGGCCAGTGCAAGACGGCTCGCGCTGAAAAACCCGCCGGCACGAACACAGGCCGAAGCCGCGCCGCGGATCGGCCAAGCCGTCCTGAAAGACGATATCATTTTGGGGATCGTTCCGCCGTCCGCGCTCGACGGCATGGAGTTCGGGCTGCCCGCGTCGGCCTGATCAAACCGCCGTGCGTACTGCCTCTGCGATTTGATTGACCACGCGATCCAGCAGCGCCGCATCCTCGCATTCGCCCATGACACGGACCAGCGGTTCGGTGCCGGAATTGCGGATCAGCAGACGCCCTTTCGATCCGAAGCTGGCTTCCCCGTCGGCAATGGCCTTCTTGACCAAA
>JBFIHV010000141.1:0-6837 GCA_041601595.1 Amylibacter sp.
CTTCCGGGTAATCGAAAGCGGCAATATCGTAACTGCGCACATGATCGCCGCGCGCAAGCAGATAACGGACAAGGTTGATGCCCATGAACCCCGCGCCGCCGGTAACAAGATATCTCATGCCGGCCTCCCGGCATGGCAATGAAGGGTCCGGACACGGAAACTCCATCGCTGTTGGTTCAATCGTGGTTCCATTTCTTGATCCTAGGGATTCGGTCGTGAAAAACCCTGATCCATGTCAAATTCCGCCGCGAAATAGCCCGGTTCCCGTCGTGGCCGGGCCGCCGGGATGCGAACACGCCGTCCCCTGCCGTTCAGCGACAGCGGCGAGGGGTATCAGTGGCTCGGATCGTCGATCAGGGGACTCGGCTTTGCCAGCGAGACAAGATCCTGCGGGTCGGATATCCTCACCTGACTGCCGTTTATCGTAACCCCGTAAGGCCGCAGCGCCTTTATGGCGCGGGACAGGTTCTCGGGTGTCATCCCGAGATAGGAGGCCAGGCGGCGCTTTTCGATCCTGAGTTCGAACTCTTCGGCGCCATCGTTATAAGTCCGCTGGCGGATCAGGTAATTCGCAAGCCGCTCGATGGATGTGCGAAGCTTGATGTTCTTGCTGTTCTTGACGACCGACCGGTAACACTGGGCAAGCTCCGTCACCACCGCACGCGCAAAATTGTTGTCGATATTGAAGGCATCGCGCACGTCCAGCGACGGCAACAGCACCAACCGGGACTTTTCGATCGTCCGTGCGGACATGAGATAGGGCGCATCCTTGATCGTCGCGGCCAGAATGAAGGTCGACAGAGGGCGCACCGTCGCCATCATCGTCTCGCGGCCGTTCCATGCGGCAAAGAGCTCGACGCTGCCATCCGTGACGATATGCAGGAAATCGCTGGGATCGCCTTCGGTAATCAACTCGACCTGCGGGGGAAACGTCTGCACATAGCCGCCACGCGTAAGCGTTTCGAAGTTGTCGTCTGACATTCCTCGAAACAGAGGAAGCTTTCTTACTTCTGCAATATCGGTCGTTCTCATGCACGGAGCCTCAAATAGCGCAAGCCAGTATCATGCGCTCGCTTGATAAATGTCAATAATTGGATTGCAATATGCGTCCGATTATCTTGCCGTTTTTCCGTCCCAGGCATGACTAATTTCGCTAAGTCATTTATTTATCTAATTTATTTTTGCTTATTGATCTAAATCAAATCCTGATCACCGTTCATCCTTCAGTGCTTGTCCCGGGCCGGAATCGGCTTCGCACTAACACAAATGCGGAAGGGATGACAATGAACACACTCGACGGCGTAACCCGCTCGGAGCAGAATCGCGCTCTTGCGCTCAGCACGATCGCATTTACCGCCTGTTTTGCAGTCTGGACGATCTTTTCGATCATCGGCGTGGCCATCAAGGAAGAACTGGGGCTGAACGAGTTCGAATTCGGTCTGCTGGTCGCGACGCCGATCCTGACGGGATCGCTGACGAGGCTGTTTCTTGGCGTCTGGACAGAGAAATACGGCGGGCGTCTTGTGTTCGCCCTTCAGATGATCCTCGCGGGCGTGGCCACATGGATGCTGACCTGGGCTTCGACCTATGTGATGTATCTGGTTGCCGCCTTGGGCATCGGCCTTGCAGGTGGTTCCTTCATCATCGGCGTCGCCTATGTGTCGCGGTGGTATCCGCTGGGCAAGCAGGGCACGGCGCTGGGCATATTCGGCGCGGGTAACGTGGGCGCGGCAGTCACTAAATTCGTCGCGCCTTTCGTGATGGTCGCCTACGGCTGGCAGGGTGTCGCGCAGGCTTGGGCAGTCGGCCTGATCCTGATGGGCTTTGCCTTCTGGCTGTTCGCCAAGGATGATCCGGAACTGGTCGCCCGCCGCAAAAGCGGCGTCAGGGCACCCAGCCTGGCGCAACAATTCGCGCCTTTGAAAAACCTCCAGGTCTGGCGTTTCTCGCTTTATTACTTTTTCGTCTTCGGCGCCTTCGTGGCGCTGGCGCTCTGGCTGCCGCACTACATGATTGACGTCTATGGTATGGATGTGCGCACCGCCGGTATGTCCGCTGCGGCGTTCAGCCTGTCGGCAAGCCTGTTCCGGGCCTATGGCGGGCATCTGTCCGACCGGTTCGGCGCGCGTGCGGTGATGTACTGGACCTTCGGATTTTCGCTGGTATTCCTGTTCATGCTGTCCTACCCGCCCACCGACTATATCGTTCAGGGCAAGGACGGTCCGATCGCGTTTTCAACCAAGATGGGGCAGTGGCCCTTCGTTTTCACGGTATTCGCTCTCGGGTTTTTCATGAGCCTCGGCAAGGCGGCCGTTTTCAAGCATATACCGGTCTATTATCCCAACCACGTCGGCGCAGTGGGCGGACTTGTCGGCATGATCGGCGGGCTGGGCGGGTTCATCCTGCCGATAATCTTTGGCGCGCTGCTGGACCTGACGGGCATCTATACAAGCTGCTTTGCGCTCTTGTTCATCCTTGTGGCGGTTTCGCTCGCCTGGATGCACCTGTCTATCCGCGCGATGGAACGCGCTGCGCACGGCAAGGCTCTGGACGAACTGCCAAGCCTGCCGGAAATGCAGGAGATTCACTATCCGGAAACCACCCGCATGCCGCATACCCTGGAAGAATGGCATCCTGAAGATCCGGCATTCTGGGAAGAGAAAGGGCAACGCATCGCACGGCGTAATCTGTGGATCTCGATCCCTGCCCTGTTACTCGCTTTCTCGGTCTGGATGGTCTGGTCGATGGTCGTCGCCCGCCTGCCTGCAATCGGCTTCGGCTTCACGCCCGGACAATTGTTCTGGCTTGCGGCGTTGCCCGGTCTGTCGGGGGCGACTCTCCGGATATTCTACAGCTTCATGGTGCCGATCTTCGGTGGCCGGCTGTGGACCACGCTTTCGACGGCCTCGCTGCTGCTGCCGGCGCTGGGGATCGGCTATGCGGTGCAGAACCCCGAGACACCCTATCTCATCTTTCTGGCGCTGGCGCTCCTTTGCGGGCTCGGCGGCGGCAACTTTGCCTCCAGCATGGCAAACATCGCCTTCTTCTTTCCCAAGGCCGAAAAAGGCAACGCGCTTGCGCTGAACGCCGGGCTTGGCAATCTGGGCGTGTCGGTGATGCAGTTCCTGGTGCCGCTGGTGATCACCATGGGCGTCTTCGGCGCCATGGGCGGCCAGCCACAGACCATGAGCGATGGCGGCCAGTTGTGGATGCAGAATGCCGGCTTCGTCTGGGTTCCGTTCATCCTTGCCGCGACCGTGGCGGCCTGGCTGGGAATGAACGATATTGCCGATGCCAAAGCCAGTTTCCGCGAACAGGCCATCATTTTCGGCCGCAAGCATAACTGGCTGATGTGCATCCTCTATACCGGCACCTTCGGCAGCTTTATCGGCTATTCCGCAGGCTTTCCTCTTCTGACCAAACTGCAGTTCCCCGATGTGAACGCGCTGCAATACGTCTTTCTCGGGCCATTGGTGGGTGCTTTGTCGCGCGCCGGCACCGGCTGGATAGCAGACCGTTTCGGCGGCGGACGCGTCACTTTCTGGACCTTCCTCTGCATGATGGTGGCCGTATTCGGAGTGATCTTCTTCCTCGGCATCAAAGAGGCGCCCGGCGCGTTCTGGGGTTTCTTCGCCTGCTTCATGGCGCTGTTCATGCTGACGGGGATCGGCAACGCTTCGACCTTCCAGATGATCCCGGTGATCATGGCGCGCGAGATACCCCGCCTGATGCCGGAACTGGATGCCGAGGCGCAACGCCGGCAGGCCGACCGCGAAAGCGCCGCCATCATCGCCTTCACCAGCGCCATCGCGGCCTATGGGGCCTTCTTCATCCCCAAAGCCTACGGCACGTCGATCGCCATGACCGGCGGGCCGGTTCTGGCGCTATGGGGGTTCATGGGTTTCTACCTGATCTGCGTCCTGGTGACCTGGTTCTACTACACCCGTACCGGCGGATTGCTGCACGACATCGAACACGGCCGCGCCACCGGCGCTGCGCAAACAGCTTGACCTGAAAGGAGAGACAGATGAGCCATCTTCTCGACAGACTGAACTTTTTCCAATCGAAGGAACTGGAGCAATTCTCGAACGGCCACGGACAGGTCACGCGCGAGAACCGCGACTGGGAGGATACCTACCGGAACCGCTGGCGGCACGACAAGATCGTCCGCTCGACGCACGGGGTTAACTGCACCGGGTCCTGTTCCTGGAAAATCTATGTGAAATCCGGCATTGTGACCTGGGAAACGCAGCAGACGGACTATCCCCGCACGCGCCCCGACCTGCCGAACCACGAACCGCGCGGCTGCGCCCGCGGCGCCAGCTACAGCTGGTATCTGTATTCCGCCAACCGGGTCAAAAACCCGCTGATCCGCGGCAAGCTGCTGAAGGCGTGGCGCCGGATGCGCGAAACCATGAGCCCGGTCGAGGCATGGACCGCGCTGCAGGACGATCCGATCCTGCGTGCGTCGTATGTCAAGACACGCGGCAAGGGCGGTTTCGTGCGCGCATCGTGGGACGAAGCGACCGAGATCATCGCGACGGCGAACGCCTATACCGCCAAGAAATACGGACCGGACCGCGTGTTCGGATTCTCGCCCATTCCGGCCATGTCGATGGTCAGCTACGCCGCAGGCTCGCGCTATCTGAGCCTGTTGGGCGGCGTCTGCATGTCGTTCTACGACTGGTATTGCGACCTGCCGCCGGCCTCGCCGATGACATGGGGCGAACAGACCGACGTGCCGGAATCGGCCGACTGGTACAATGCGGGCTTCCTGCTGCTCTGGGGCTCCAACGTGCCGCAGACGCGGACACCTGACGCGCATTTCTATACCGAGGCACGCTATCGCGGCACCAAGTCCGCCGTGATCTGCCCCGACTATTCCGAAGCCGCGAAGTTCGGCGACATCTGGCTGGCCCCGAAACAGGGCACCGACAGCGCGCTTGCCATGGCCATGGGCCACGTGATCCTGCGGGAATTCCACCTCGACCGTCAGGCCGAGTATTTCGAGGAATACGGCCGCAAGTACAGCGACTTCCCGATGCTTGTGAAGCTGGAGCAGAAAGGCGACCGGCTGGTTGCGGGCCGCTTCCTGCGCGCCGACGATCTGGACGGCAAGCTGGGCGAGGAAAACAACCCCGACTGGAAAACCGTCGCCATCAACGGAAAAGACGGCAAACTGGTCGCGCCGAACGGCTCGGTCGGCTACCGCTGGGGCCAAAAAGGCGCATGGAACCTCGAAGAGCGCGCCCAGGGCGCCGATACGGAGTTGCTGACCTCTCTGATCCTCGAAGAGCATCACGACGATGTCGTCGGCGTGGATTTCCCCTATTTCGGCGGCGAGGCCACCGAGAACTTCGTGCGCTGCGAACACCCCGGCGTCCTGACCCACAACATTCCGGTCAAAAAGATCAAGACGGCGGACGGCGAGATCATGGTCACCACCGTGTTCGACCTGTTCTGCGCCAACTATGGCCTCGATCGCGGCCTCGGCGGCGACTGGGTCGCCAAGGACTATAACGTCGACGTGCCGTTCACCCCGAAATGGGCCGAGAAGATCACCGGCGTATCCGCCGACAAGATCATCACCGTCGCTCGCGAATTCGCGCTGAACGCCGAGAAGACCAAGGGCAAGTCCATGATCATCCTCGGGGCCGGCCTGAACCACTGGTACCACATGGACATGAACTATCGCGGCATCATCAACATGCTGGTGATGTGCGGCTGCGTCGGCCAGTCCGGCGGCGGCTGGAGCCACTATGTCGGGCAGGAGAAACTACGCCCGCAGACCGGCTGGCAACCGCTGGCCTTCGCGCTCGACTGGGCGCGGCCACCACGGCACATGAACTCGACCTCGGCCTGGTACGCCCACACCGACCAGTGGCGCTATGAAACCCTGACGGCTGACGAGATATTGTCGCCCACCGCGCCGGACGGCGACTGGGACATCAGCCTGATCGACTACAACATCCGCGCCGAGCGCATGGGCTGGCTGCCGTCTGCGCCGCAGCTCAAGACCAACCCGCTGGAAGTGGCGAAAGCCGCCAAGAAGGCTGGCGTCGAGGTCAGGGACTACGTGGCGGACAAGCTGAAATCCGGCGAGTTGCAGATGTCCTGCGAAGACCCGGACGCGCCGGAAAACTGGCCGCGCAACCTTTTTGTCTGGCGCTCGAACCTGCTGGGCTCCTCGGGCAAGGGCCACGAGTACTTCCTCAAGCACCTTCTGGGCACGGACCACGGCGTTCTCGGCCACGATCTGGGCGAGGAAGGCCGCCAGAAGCCGAAAGAGGCCAAGTGGCACGACGAGACCCCCAAAGGCAAACTCGACCTGCTGGTCTGCATCGATTTCCGCATGAGCACGACGGCGGTCTACTCCGACATCGTTCTGCCCACGGCGAGCTGGTACGAGAAAGATGACCTCAACACATCGGACATGCACCCGTTCATCCACCCGCTTCAGGCGGCGGTCGATCCGGCCTATGAAAGCAAGTCCGACTGGGAGATCTTCAAGGCCATCGCCAGGAAATTCAGCGAGGTCGCGCCGGAAATCCTCGGTCAGGAAACCGACATCGTCGCCCTGCCGATCCTGCACGACACCCCGGCAGAGATCGCGCAGGACCAGGTGCGGGACTGGAAGAAAGGCGAATGCGACCTGATCCCCGGCAAGACGGCGCCGAACTATATCGCCGTTGAGCGGGATTATCCGAACCTCTACAAGAAGTTCACGTCGGTCGGTCCGCTTCTGGACAAGCTCGGCAACGGCGGCAAGGGCATCAACTGGAACACCGAACACGAGGTGCAGCACCTGCGCGACCTGAACGGTGTGGTTCTGGAAGA
>JBFIHV010000142.1:0-6774 GCA_041601595.1 Amylibacter sp.
AGGCCTGACCGAAACCCAAAGCGGGATTTTGGAGGCCACCGCCAAGCTCGTGCGCAAAGGCGGAGTGCTTGCCTATGTCACCTGTTCGCTGCTGCGAGCCGAGAACGAGGATCGCGTGGACGCGTTTCTGGCCGTGAATTCAGGTTGGAAAAAGCAGGTCGAGCGCCGCTTTCCGCTGGGACAGGACAGCGACGGATTTTTCCTTTGTCTGATGGGTCGCGAAGGTTCCTGAAAAACAACCTTGGCCTTTACGCTGTTCGTGTTAAGGTTGTATTAACTGATTTCCGGTTTGGTCTCGAAATGGAGTTGATAACCTGCGCGCACCTATGACACCGGTCAGTATTCTGAACGCCTGCCGGCCTTGGCTGGATGTTTCACTGTGGATTGTGCTCGCAGCGGGAGCCTTGTCGATAGTGGCCTTTGCGCCCGTTCAGCACGCCCTGCTGGGTTTTCTGGCGATCTTTTCCGGATTTTGCGTCGCTCTGGGCTTCTATCTGAACCGGCAACGGATTGAACGGTTGCGAACCTATGCGGTCGCGAAGGGCCCGACGTGGGCCAATGCTTCAGCCGCTATGGAACCCGGTCCGGAGCGTCTGTCGCAACGCCAGGTGCCGGACATTGCCGTGCATATGTTGTTCGATGAATTGCCGATTGCCCTGATACAGATCGGGGATCGGGATCAGGTGACGCGGGCCAATGGTGCGGCGCGCAAGATGCTGAAGCTGAAAGAGGAGGAAACCCCCGATTTTTCGGATGTCGTCGAAGGTCTGGGCCGCTCGATTTCCTCCTGGCTGGCGAAGCTGCGCGACCGGTCGGCGCTCGGCCGGTCAGAGATGGTCAAGGTCAAGCGTCTGCAATCCGACGCCTTCCTGCAGGTTTCGTTCATGTATGTGCCCCAGGACGACAAGGGCAGCCTGATCGGCGTGCTGAGCGATGCGACCGAGTTGAAATCGCTCGAAGCACAATTCGTCCAGAGTCAGAAAATGCAGGCCATCGGACAGCTTGCCGGTGGCGTCGCGCATGACTTCAACAATCTTTTAACAGCAATATCAGGATATTGCGACCTTTTGTTACTGCGTCACGAGAATGGCGACCCGGACTTCGGCGACCTGACGCAGATCGCGCACAACGCCAATCGCGCCGCCGGTCTCGTGGGTCAGTTGCTGGCGTTTTCCCGCAAGCAGACCCTGCAACCCAAGGACATCGACGTTCAGGAAACCCTGCGCGATCTGACACATCTGTTGAACCGTCTGGTCGGGGAAAAGACCAAGCTGACATTCGAGGGCGCGGAAAACCTGCCGCGGGCCTATGTGGACGGGCGGCAGCTGGAACAGGTGATAATGAACCTGGTCGTCAATGCGCGGGACGCGATGCCGGACGGCGGCACGATCAGCATAGACACGCGCGCGCGGAATTTCGGCGAGGATACGAAGCTCGACCGTGTCGTTGTTCCGGCCGGGCGCTACGTCTCGATCGAGGTCCGCGATAGCGGCTGCGGCATCCCGAACGAAGTTCTGCCCAAGATTTTCGAGCCGTTCTATTCCACCAAGGAAGTGGGCGAGGGCACCGGTCTGGGCCTGTCGACGGCCTACGGCATCGTCAAACAGACGGGTGGATTCATCTTTGCCGACAGCACGGTAGGCGTCGGGTCGGTTTTTACGGTTCTGTTGCCGGTGTTCGAAGGACACCCGCCGGCCCCCGCCTCCAAGCCGGTGGAGCCTACAGTCGAACGCGGCGGCCTGAATGGACGGGTTGTCCTGCTGGTCGAGGACGAAACGCCGGTCCGGACCTTTGCCGCGCGGGCGCTTCGGATGAACGGAACGACGGTGATCGAGGCGGCCTCGGCCGAAATCGCGCTGGAAACGCTGAAGGACGAAAGCCTTCACATCGATATCGTCGTTTCCGACGTGGTGATGCCGGGAATGGATGGCCCGACATGGGTGAAAGAGGCCCTTGTGCGGCGGCCCGGTCTGAAGGTCGTTTTTGTTTCGGGTTATGCCGAAGAATCGTTTGCCGAGGAACACGCCCGCATTCCGAACTCGGTGTTCCTGCCGAAACCGTTTTCCCTGCGCAAGCTGATCGAGACAGTTCAACAGGTCGCCAGCTGACCGCCGGACAGAATGTATTTTCAATAAATACCGATGTTTAAGTGGAACAGTTCGAAAAAACATAAAATTTAAATCAAGACATTTACGTTTCGTAAATACTCTGGGTGAAGACTGGATGGAGAAAATTATCTTGTAATGTTCTCTTTTTGTGCTCATAAAGTTAAGCAAGAACAAGAGGCGAACATCAGCAGCGATTGCCGCGCCGCGATCTATATGAAATAAGAGGACAGAAAAATGGCCACATCCCTATTGGATCTGAACGAAAGACGCGCAATGGACAAGCAAAAGGCACTGGAATCGGCCCTCGGCCAGATCGAACGCCAATTCGGCAAGGGTTCGATCATGAAGCTGGGGCAGAACAATCCGGTCATGGATGTCGAGGCGACGTCAACCGGCTCGATCGGACTCGATATAGCTCTCGGCATTGGCGGCATTCCCAAGGGCCGGATCATCGAGATTTACGGGCCGGAAAGCTCCGGCAAGACCACTCTGACGCTGCACGCGATCGCGGAAGAGCAGAAGACCGGCGGCGTCTGCGCATTCGTCGATGCGGAACATGCGCTGGACCCGAGCTATGCCAAGAAACTGGGCGTAAACCTGGATGAATTGCTGATCTCGCAGCCCGACGCCGGTGAACAGGCGCTGGAAATCACCGACACGCTGGTGCGCTCGGGGGCGGTATCCATGGTGGTCGTGGATTCGGTCGCCGCGCTGACGCCACGGGCCGAACTGGAAGGCGACATGGGCGACCATCAGGTTGGCGCGCAGGCCCGGCTTATGAGCCAGGCGATGCGCAAGCTGACCGGTTCGATCTCCAAATCGAAGTGCACGGTGATCTTCATCAACCAGATTCGCATGAAAATCGGCGTGATGTTCGGCTCGCCCGAAACCACGTCGGGCGGCAACGCGCTGAAATTCTACGCCTCGGTCCGTCTCGATATCCGCCGCATCGGCGCGATCAAGGACCGTGACGAGGTGGTCGGAAACGCGACTCGCGTGAAAGTGGTCAAGAACAAGGTGGCGCCGCCGTTCAAGCAGGTGGAATTCGACATCATGTATGGCGAGGGCATCTCGAAGCGCGGCGAGTTGGTCGACCTGGGTGTGAAGCTGGGGATCGTCGAGAAATCCGGTTCGTGGTTTTCCTACGGCGACCAACGCATCGGGCAGGGCCGCGAGAACGCCAAGCAGTTCCTCAAGGAAAACGAGGATATCGCATACGAGATCGAGGACAAGATCAGGGCCTCTCACGGTCTGGATTTCAACGCACCGCCACCGTCCGGCAATAAATCCGAAGATGACGACGGGTCCGATGTGCTGGAGGCATAAGCCCTGATCCAGCGGGATTTTGAAAGACCGGGCCATGCGTCCGGTCTTTTGCCGTTTTGGCCTGTGGACAGGCACCACGCTAGGCGATAAACCGATCCAACATGCGCAGTTGACAGGGCAATCCAATGGCAAGTCTTAACGATATCCGATCCACATTCCTTTCGTTCTTTGAAAAGAACGGCCACACCGTTGTGGACAGCTCTCCGCTGGTGCCCCGGAACGACCCGACGCTGATGTTCACGAACTCCGGCATGGTGCAGTTCAAGAACGTGTTCACCGGCGTCGAGCACCGTGACTATGTGCGGGCGACCACGGCGCAGAAATGCGTTCGCGCCGGCGGCAAGCACAACGATCTGGACAACGTCGGCTACACCGCGCGCCACCATACGTTTTTCGAGATGCTGGGCAATTTCTCGTTCGGCGACTACTTCAAGGAACAGGCGATCATCTTTGCCTGGGACCTGATCACCAAGGATTTCGGCGTTCCAAAGGACAAGCTGACCGTCACTGTCTATCACACCGACGACGAGGCCGCGAGCATCTGGAGGAAATATGCCGGCCTGCCCGAAGAGCGGATTATCCGCATCCCGACCAATGACAATTTCTGGATGATGGGTCCGACCGGCCCCTGCGGGCCCTGCACCGAGATTTTCTATGACCATGGCGAACATATCCCCGGCGGGCCTCCGGGCAGCCCGGACGAGGACGGCGACCGGTTCATCGAGATATGGAACCTCGTCTTCATGCAGAACGAGCAGTTCGAGAACGGCGATCTGCGCGCGCTGGAGAAACAGTCCATCGACACCGGCATGGGGCTCGAGCGGATTGCGGCCCTTTTGCAGGGGACACATGACAACTATGAAACCGACCTGTTCCGGGCGCTGATCGAGGCCTCGGCCCATGCGGCGAATGTCGACCCCTATGGCGACAAGAACGTGCACCACCGCGTCATCGCCGACCACCTGAGATCGACGTCGTTCCTGATCGCCGACGGGGTCATGCCGTCCAGCGACGGGCGCGGCTATGTCCTGCGCCGGATCATGCGCCGCGCGATGCGGCATGCGCATCTGCTGGGCGCGACCGATCCGATGATGCACCGGCTGGTGCCAACCCTGGTCGGCCAAATGGGTCAGGCCTATCCTGAACTCGGCCGGGCGCAGGCGCTGATCCAGGAAACCCTGCTGCTGGAGGAAACCCGTTTCAAGACCACGCTGGATCGCGGACTGAAGCTGCTGGACGAGGAACTGTCCCACATGTCGAATGGGCAGGCGTTGTCCGGCGAGGCTGCGTTCAAGCTCTACGATACCTACGGCTTCCCGCTTGACCTGACGCAGGACGCCCTGCGCGAAAAGGGCGTCGACGTCGATACCGCCGGTTTCGACGCGGCCATGGCCGAGCAAAAGGCCAAGGCCCGTGCGGCTTGGTCCGGTTCCGGCGAGGCCGCGGACGAGGCCATCTGGTACGACATCGCCGAAAAGCACGGCACGACGGAATTCCTGGGATATGACACCGAAGCCGCCGAGGGCCAGATCCTGGCTCTGGTGGTCAAGGGCGACAAGACAGACGTCGCGCACAAGGGCGATCCGGTGGAACTGGTTCTGAACCAGACCCCGTTCTATGCGGAATCCGGCGGCCAGGTCGGCGACAGCGGCACGCTCAGGACCGATACAGGATCGGTGACGATCAGCGACGTCAAGAAGAAGGCCGGTGTCTTCGTCCATATCGGCAAGGTCAGCACCGGATCGGTTTCCGTCGGCACGGCTGCCGAACTGGTCGTCGATCACGGCCGCCGCACAGCGATCCGCGCCAACCACTCGGCGACGCACCTGCTGCACGAAGCCCTGCGCAAGGCCTTGGGTGGCCATGTGGCGCAACGCGGATCGCTGAATGCCGATGATCGGCTGCGGTTCGATTTTTCGCACCAGAAGGCGATGACACCTTCGGAACTGAGCCGGGTCGAGTCCGAGGTGAACGCCTTTATCCGGCAGAATTCGCCGGTCGAGACGCGTATCATGACACCGGACGAGGCGCGGGCACTGGGCGCACAGGCGCTGTTCGGCGAGAAATACGGCGATGAGGTCCGTGTCGTCGCCATGGGGCGCGAGGCCCGGTCCGGCAAGGGCGCCAAGGGTGACACCTATTCGCTGGAACTCTGCGGCGGCACGCATGTCAAGCGCACCGGAGACATCGGCATGTTCGCCCTTCTCGGCGAAAGCGCGTCGTCGTCCGGCGTGCGCCGGATCGAGGCTGTGACCGGACAGGCGGCCTATGACTATCTGGCGGAGCAAGAGCGCGTTCTGGCGAGGGCGGCGGCAACACTGAAGGCCAAGGCCGAGGATGTTCCGGCGCGGATCAAGGCGCTGCTCGACGAGCGCAAGGTCCTGCAAAACGAGATCGCCGAGTTGCGCAAGCAGGTCGCGATGGGAGGCAAGGGCGCGCCCGTCGCGGAAGCCGAAGCCGTCAACGGAACGCCGTTTTTCGCGCAGGTTCTGACCGGTGTTCCGGGAAAGGACTTGCGCGGTCTGATCGACGAACACAAGAACCGGCTGGGATCGGCCGCAATTTTGCTGATTGCCGACAACGAAGGCAAGGCGGCGGTGGCAGCAGGCGTCACGGACGACCTGACGGCGACGGTTTCTGCCGTCGAACTCGTCAAGGCCGCAGCGGAGGCGCTCGGCGGCAAGGGCGGCGGTGGCCGGCCTGACATGGCGCAGGCCGGCGGTGCGGACGCTTCGAAGGCGCAAGAAGCTATCGAGGCTGCAAAAGCAGTTCTGAAAGGTTGAACCAATGACGGCTCTCTGGATCGCTCACGTGACTGTCACGGACGAAGAAACCTATATGAAATATGCCGCCATCGCGACCGAGGCGATTCAGGCGCATGGCGGCGTGTTTCTGGCCCGCGGCGGACGATATCGTCAGATGGAGGGCCGGGATCATCCGCGCAACGTGGTGGCCAGGTTTCCGAGCCTCGAGCGCGCGGTCGAGTGCTACCATTCGCCCAGATATGCCGAAGCGAGAAAATTCGCCGACGTCTCTGCCGAGCGCGATCTGGTCATCGTTGAAGAAGTGCAATAGCGCCGCGTCGCAGGCACGCTAAAAAAGAGGCCGGTTCTTCTGAATATTCCAAGTGACGAAAAGAAATGGGGCAGGCCCCGTAACCGGAACCTGCCCCTATCTTTTTCGGCCTGACCGGCGCAACCGCGCCGGCGGCGATTAACCCAGTGCCTTTTGCAGGTTCTGGTCGATTTTCTCGAGGAAGCCCTCGGTTGTCAGCCAGCCCTGGTCCGGTCCAACCAGCAGTGCAAGGTCCTTGGTCATGTAGCCGCTTTCGACCGTGTCC
>JBFIHV010000143.1:0-6730 GCA_041601595.1 Amylibacter sp.
GGATTGTCGGCCTGAACCTGCTGGCCCAGCCGCCCCAACTGATACCATTCGTCTTCCTGTTCGATCTTGTCCATCGCGTTGATCAGCAGTTGCTGCGCCGCATTCAGGTTTGCCTTCTTGGGTGCCAAGGCTTTTGTGTCCGGCTCGACGAGGTTCTCGATCGTGACGAACCGGTTGCAGGCGTTTTTCAGCGCGTCGGGCGCCTTCGCCTCGCCAATGCCGATAACCGTCAGGCCCTGTTCGCGTATGCGGCTGGCCAGACGGGTGAAATCGCTGTCGGAAGAGACCAGAACGAAAACACCGAAATGCCCGGCGTGCAGGACGTCCATCGCGTCGATGACCAGACCGATGTCGGACGCGTTCTTGCCCTTGGTGTTGGCGGTCTGCTGGTGCTGCACCAGACCCAACGTCTGTGCCGATCTTGTCCAGCCGGCGAGCTGGGGGCTGGACCAATCGCCATAGACCCTGCGCAATCCGGGTTCGCCGAACTTGGTGACCTCTTTCAGAATGTTTTCGGCGAATTTCGCCGGGATATTGTCGGCGTCGATAAAGACCGCCAAACGGGTCGATTGAGTTTCAGGCTGCATTCATTCCCTCGAAATTATCGACGGTTCCGGTAAACCCGGTACCGTCTGCCGGCCCTAAAGGCCCTTTTTCAGTATTCGACCACCGCGCGGATCGACTTGCCCTCGTGCATCAGGTCGAAACCCTTGTTGATGTCGTCGAGGCCGAGCGTATGGGTGATCATCGGGTCGATCTCGATCTTGCCGTCCATGTACCAGTCGACGATTTTCGGAACATCGGTGCGGCCACGCGCGCCGCCGAAGGCCGTGCCGCGCCAGACGCGGCCGGTGACAAGCTGGAAGGGCCGCGTAGAGATTTCCGCGCCTGCGGGCGCCACGCCGATGATCACGCTTTCGCCCCAGCCCTTGTGCGCCGACTCCAGCGCCGTGCGCATCACCTGCACGTTGCCGGTGGCGTCGAAGGTGTAATCCGCGCCGCCGCCGGTCAGTTCCACCAGATGCGCCACCAGATCGCCCTTGACCTGTTTCGGGTTGACGAAATCGGTCATGCCGAAGCGTTTCGCCATTTCGACCTTGCCGGGATTCAGGTCGACGCCGACGATCTGGTCCGCGCCGGCCAGACGGAGGCCCTGAATGACGTTGAGCCCGATGCCGCCGAGCCCGAAGACGATCGCGGTGCTGCCGATTTCCACCTTGGCGGTGTTGATCACCGCGCCGATGCCGGTGGTCACGCCGCAGCCGATATAGCAGATCTTGTCGAAGGGCGCGTCCTTGCGGACCTTGGCCAGCGCGATCTCGGGCAGGACGGTGTGGTTGGCGAAGGTCGAGCAGCCCATGTAGTGCAGGATCGGCGTGCCATCCAGCATCGAGAACCGCGAGGTGCCGTCCGGCATCAGCCCCTGGCCCTGCGTCGTGCGGATCGACTGGCAGAGGTTGGTTTTCGGGTTCAGGCAGTATTCGCATTCGCGGCATTCCGGCGTGTACAGCGGGATCACGTGGTCGCCGGGTTTCAGCGACGTGACGCCGGGGCCGACCTCGAGCACGATGCCCGCGCCCTCGTGGCCGAGGATTGCGGGGAACAGGCCCTCGGGATCGGCGCCCGAGCGGGTGAACTCGTCGGTGTGGCAGAGGCCGGTCGCCTTGATCTCGACCAGAACCTCTCCGGCCCTGGGGCCTTCCAGATTGACCTCCATCACTTCGAGTGGCTTGCCGGCTTGCATGGCGACGGCGGCGCGTGTCCTCATCGTCTCTCTCCTGAAATAACATCTACAGCGCCGGTGGGCGGCGCAAATCCCTTTGCTCCGAATAGACCGGTGGCAGAGGCAAAAATCAATGGCAAATCCCTAGATCTTTCGATAGCGCAGCCGCGTGGTTTGCCGGTAGGGCCGGTCCGGCGTGTGGATAATGTCGCCGAAGCCCGGCGTGTTGACCGCGTTCGGGAAATACTGCGGTTCCAGACAGACGGCCTCGCAGGGCTCGAAGGGCGCGGTCAGCCAGTGGCCGGTATAGACCTGCAGTCCCGGCTGGTCCGACTCCATCGCCATTTCGAACAGGCCCGGCGCGCGCAACAGCGCCACCTGCCGCATGCCGGAACCGTCGGGCACATAGTTGGCGTCGATGTCATGGCCGTCGCGCGCCATGTCGGCCAGCCGGCGGAACTGCGACAGGTCATACGCGCCGGTGGCCGGAACGACCTCTCCGGTCGGGATCAGGTCGTCGTCGGTCGGGCACCAGCGCGGCGCATCCAGCTTCAGCGACAGGTCGAGCGCGCGCGACAGGTAGTAGTTGTGCTGCGCCAGATTGATCGGCGTTGGTCCGGTGGGGATCGCCGTCATGTCATAAGTCAGCACATCCCCGGCGACCGACATGTCAACGGTCACCGCGACCGCATTGGGAAAGCCCTGATCTCCGTCGCCGGATTGCAGCGTCAGGCGCACAGCATTGTTGGCGCTGTCGGGTTCCAGCGTCCAGAGCCGCCTGCTGAACCCGTCCGGCCCGCCGTGCAACTGGTGGCCGTTCCAGTTCGCCGACAGATCATAGCGCATGCCGCCCATCTCGAACGCCGCGTTGGCGATACGGTTCGCAACCCGGCCTGCGATGGCGCCCAGATAGAACGGATTGTCCTGATAGCTGTCGATGTCGGGATATTGCAGCAGGGTTTCCGTCCCGTCGAACCGGATCGAGCGGGTCGCGGCCCCAAGCGTCAGCACGGACACTTCGAGGCCGCCGGACGACAGCGTGGCCTGCGTGAAATCCTGCCCTGCCGCCGTGCGGTGTCGTGTGAGTCTGACCATATGCGCTGTCCGTTTCAAGAGGTGTCGCCCGGGTGGTAGCGCGCCGCCAAGCGTCCCGTCAATGCGGCAATTCCAAATAACCGTTTGCGTTTTCCGTCGTTGGATTTAGAACCGATGGGATGCGGCGGAAGAACCCGCCGCAGTGAAACGCGCCAGCTGAACAGGAGCAGAACCATGAGCCGGACACTTGTCGGAGACTTGGGCGGAACCAACACGCGCTTTGCGATCTCCGTCGAAGGCGAAGCCGAACTGACCCATGTGAAGCAGTTCAGGAACGCGTCCTTTCCGGATTTCGACGACGTTCTGTCGCTCTACCTGTCAGAGGCGGGCGACCCAGATCTGTCGGGCGTCTGTATCGCCGCCGCCGGACCCGTGTCCATGGGTGAACTTCGCATGACCAACATCAACTGGGTGATCTCGGAGGCCGGACTGCGGAAGCGGCTGGGCGTCGATACCGCCCTGCTGATCAACGACCTTCAGGCCTTCGGCTATGCCCTGGAGGTCCTGGATGCCGATGATCTGGTCGATGTGTGCAACGCGAACGCGCTGGTCGTCGCGCAGGGGCAGAAGCTGGTAGTCAACCTCGGCACCGGCTTCAATATCAGCGTCACCACGACATCGGTCGGCGGCAAGGTTCTGGCGCTGCGCTCGGAAACAGGCCACGCCAGCATGCCCGCGATCATCATCGACGCGTTGGAGGGCCATGTGTCCGAGGATGCCCTCGATGAACTGGTAACCTACGAGAATCTGTTTTCTGGCCGCGGGCTCGAATGGCTCTATCGCAGGATGTCGGGTGCGGAGGCTCCGGCGCGATCGGGCAAGGAAATCGTCGATGCGGCGATGGCTGATACCCCGGATGCCGATTGCATGGCGACGGTCGGGCTCTATGCCGAGGCGACCGGCCTGCTCTGCGCCGATCTGGTCAAGTTGTTCATGCCGACGGGCGGCATCTATCTGACCGGCTCCGTCGCGACCATGCTGCGCCACAAGGCGCTGGCCGATGCGTTCTATGACTGTTTCCAGTCCACGCCGTCGCTGCCGAACCTGCCCAGGGAAATCCGCTGTTCCCTGATCAACGATCCGTTTGCGGCGCTCAAGGGATGTGCCTTCCTGATAGACTCGGAAGTCTGACAGGCGGGACCGCGCGGCCAAGCGCCGCGCGGTCCGCTGATGGTTCAGTCCTCGGTCGGGCCGCCGGCCTTTTTCCAGTCGCCGAAGCCGCCGATGTTATAGACGTTCCGGAATCCCATGTCCTTCAGCGTCTTTCCGGTCAGCGCCGCCTGTCCGCCGGCGCCGCAGACCAGATAGATTTCTGCGTCTTTTTTCAGAGCGGGGTTGTGATGCGGGGTCGATTCATCGGCGAGGAATTCGATAAAGCCGCGCTGGGCGCGCACGGCGCCTGCGATGGTCCCGGATTTGGCGATGTCCGCCGAGTCGCGCACGTCGACGAAAACGGTCGAGGAGCCGTGTTTCTTGATCGCCTCTTCGACCGGAACTTTCGGCACGACGGCGTGGGCTTCCTTGAGAAAGTCTTTTGCGGTTTTCATGGGGGGTCTCCTGTATTTGTTGAAACGCTGGTCTTCACCGTGCAACTTAGAACGAAACCCGAAGATAGCAACCGGAACCGGCAGATTTCGCGCCATTACGGCGGTCAGGGCGGCGGGGCCATATTGCGCAGATATTCGTCCACGTCGCCGCGCGTCGGGATCGCGGTTGCGGCCCCGTGGCGCGACACTTGCAGCGCGGCGGCGGCAGAGGCCTCGATCATCGCCTCGCGGATGGTCCGGCCCGCGTCCAGCGCGGCGATGAAGTAGCCCAGATAGGTATCGCCCGCGCCGGTGGTGTCGACCGCCTGCGCCGGCAGGGCGGGCATCTCTGTCACCGCGTCCCCGCGGCGATAGCGCGACCCCTTCGCCCCAAGCGTCACCAGCCACGCCAGATCCGGATGGGCGGCCTCGAACCCGGGCAGGGCGTCCCGCAGCAAGCCCGCCTCGCCTTCGTTGAGGATCAAAAGGTCAATGTCGGACGCGACCGCCTCGACGTCCGACGCGACGAACGGGGCGGCGGAATAGGCCACCTGCAAACCCAGTGCGCTGGCCTTGGCGGCCGCATGGGCAACCAGATTTGTCTCGTTCTGCAGGATCAGCCAGTCGCGCGGCCTCGCCAGTTTCAGCGCCTTGTCGATCTGGGCCTCGGTGATGGCATGGTTGGCGCCGGTATAGAGTACGATGGAATTCTCGGCCGCGTCGTCGACACAGATCACGGCATGTCCGGTTGTCTGGTCGAGCGACCGGATATGCGCCTGATCCAGCCCGAGCCGCAGAAACGGCTCCAGCACCCACTCGTCCCCCTTGCCGATCGCGCCGATATGGTGCGTCACGGCACCCGCACGGGCGGCGGCGACCGACTGGTTCGCGCCCTTTCCGCCCAGCCCGCGGCTGTAGCCCTGCGCCGGGACGGTCTCTCCCGGGCGCGGCAGGGCCGGAACGCGATAGACATGATCGATATTGATCGAACCGAGGTTGAAGATGGCCATGGGCGTATTCCTTATAAGCAAGACTATCCTAGCATGCGCCGGCTCCGACGCACAGTCACGGAAACGCGGCTTGCGCCCGAAGCCGCGACTCGCATAATCAGGTCAGGCAGTCACTGCATTCATTTCACGACCAGAGGAGGACATCGCCAATGTCACATCAGGAAATCCTTCAGGCCTGCAGCCTGGGCATCGCGGAGACGACCGGCGGCACCCTGAAGGTGATAACGCCTGTGGACGGGTCCGAGATCGCGGCGCTGGAGCCGCATTCCGTGGAGCAGGCGCAGGCGATGATTTCAAAGGGCGTCGCGGCCTTCAGGGCATGGCGGCAGGTCCCGGCGCCGCGCCGCGGCGAACTGGTGCGGTTGCTGGGCGACGAGCTGCGCGCCGAAAAGGAACGGCTGGGCCGGCTGGTATCGCTGGAATGCGGCAAGATTTATCAGGAAGGCCTGGGCGAGGTACAGGAGATGATCGACATCTGCGATTTCGCCGTCGGGCTGTCGCGGCAGTTGTACGGGCTGACCATCGCCTCGGAACGCCCGGGCCACGCGATGCGCGAGACGTGGCATCCGCTGGGCCTGTGCGGTGTCATTACCGCCTTCAACTTTCCGGTGGCGCCGTGGTGCTGGAACGCGGCGCTAGCGCTGGTCTGCGGCGATCCGGTGATCGCGAAACCCTCCGAGAAGACGCCGCTCTGCGGTCTGGCGATCCAGAAAATCTGCGAAAGTGCGATGCAGCGCTTCGGCGACGACGCGCCGGAGGGGCTGATCCAGACGCTGATCGGCGGGCGCGATCTGGGCGCGGTGCTGACGGCGTCGCGGGACGTTGCGATCATCTCGGCCACCGGTTCCGTTCCGATGGGCAGGGCCGTGGCCGGCGACATGTCGCGGCGGCTGGGCAAGACCATCCTCGAACTGGGCGGCAACAACGCCATGATCGTCGCGCCCTCCGCCGACCTGGAAATGGCCTTGCGCGCAATCGTGTTTTCAGCTGTCGGCACCGCCGGACAGCGCTGCACCTCGCTGCGCCGGCTGATCGTGCATGAGGATGTCTATGACGACCTCGTGCCGCGGCTGGTGGCGGCCTACAAGACCTTGCCCATCGGCGATCCGCTGGCCAAGGGTACGCTGGTCGGCCCCCTGATCGACCGGCAGGCGCTCAGGGCCATGGAGCACGCGCTGGAACAGGCCGAGGAGGAAGGCGGCACGCTGCACGGCGGTGGGCGGGTCCTGACCGAAAAATTCCCGCAGGCGGCCTATGTCGCGCCGGCGATCGTCGAAATGCCGGAGCAGTCCGAGGTCATGTACAAGGAGACCTTCGCGCCGATCCTCTACGTGGTGAAATACAAGACGCTGGACGAGGCGATCGCCCTGCAGAAC
>JBFIHV010000144.1:0-6725 GCA_041601595.1 Amylibacter sp.
AGGCCATGCCGGCGGAAATCGCCCCGTCGCCGATCACGGCGATGGCGTCGCCCAGCGCAGGCTCGACCGAGCCGCCCAGATCATGCGCGACCTTGAAGCCCAGCGCGGCCGAGATCGAGGTCGAGCTATGCGCCGTGCCGAACGGGTCATAGGGGCTCTCGGCGCGCTTGGTGAATCCGGACAGCCCGCCGCCCTTGCGCCGGGTGTTCATCAGCGCGCGGCGGCCGGTCAGGATCTTGTGCGGATAGCACTGGTGGCTGACGTCCCAGATCAGGCGGTCGCGCGGCGTGTCGAACACCGCGTGCAGCGCAACCGACAATTCCACGACGCCGAGGCCGGCACCCAGATGGCCGCCGGTCTGCGATACCGCGTAAATCGTCTCTGCCCGCAGCTCGTCCGCGACCCGGCGCAACTGGTCGTCCGTCAGCCGCCGCAGATCCGCCGGCGATTTGACCTGATCGAGCAGGGGTGTGCTGGGCCGTTCGTTCGCCACGTGTCTTCCTTTGTGTTCCTGCGGCCTATCTGTCGCGGCTGACGACATACCGCGCCACCTGCCGGAGCGCCGCCGCGCCTTCGCCGTAGGGCGATAACATATCACTGGCCTGTTCTACCAGCGATTTGGCCCGTATTTTCGCCGCTTCAAGCCCCAGAAGCGAGACAAAGGTCGCCTTTCCGGCATCCGCATCCTTGTTCAGGCGCTTGCCGGCGGCTTCGGAATCGCCTTCGACATCCAGAATGTCGTCCTGAATCTGGAAGGCGAGGCCCAGCGCGCGGGCATAGTTCTCCAGCGGCACCGTGTCGGATTGCGCCAGAACCGCGCCCGAGGTGGCCGACCATTCGATCAGCGCGCCGGTCTTGTTGGCCTGCAATTCCGTGATCTGCGACAGGTCCAGCGGCGCCAGCGCGGTTTCGGCCGCGATGTCCTGAACCTGTCCCAGCACCATGCCATTGGCGCCCGCCGCATTTGCGAGACGCGCTATCAGCGCCAGCCGCACCTCGGCCTGCGGCGCGGTCGCCGCATCGGCCAGAAAGCCGAAGGCGAGGGTTTGCAGGGCGTCGCCGACCAGAACCGCCGTCGCCTCGTCCCATTTCACGTGCACCGTGGGTTTGCCGCGGCGCAGGGCGTCGTCATCCATGCAGGGCAGGTCGTCATGCACCAGCGAATAGGCGTGAACGCATTCGATGGCGGCGGCGACGCGCAGGGACTGGATGTCGGGAATGCCGAACAGGCGCGCCGACTCCAGCGCCAGAAAGCCGCGCAGCCGTTTGCCGCCGTTCAGCACCGCATAGCGCATCGCGCCGGGCAGGTGCGTGGCGTCCGATGCGGGCATCATTTCGTTCAGCGCGGCCTCGACCAGGCCCGCGTTTTCGCGCAGCAGATCAGGGAAGGTGCGTGCCACGGAGTGTCAGCCTTCGACCGGCTTGGTTCCGTCAGGCTTGCCGTTGGCACCGAGCGTGATCTGGGCGACCTTTTCCTCGGCGGCCTTGAGCTTGGCCTCGCAATGGCGCTTCAGTTCCGCGCCGCGGTCGTAAAGGCGGATCGAATCGTCCAGCGCGACCTGAGAGCTTTCCAGCTTGTTGACCAGCGTTTCCAGCTCTGCCATCGCTTCTTCGAAGCTCATTTCGGAAACGGGTTTCTCGGTCATCGGTCGTGCTCCATCAATACTTTCACATGCGCGGCGACTGAATCCGCCAGCGCTTCCAGATCATAGCCCCCCTCCAGTACCGACACCACGCGCCCGTCGCAAGCGTCAGAGGCGAAATCGCAAAGGAGTCGCGTCACTTCCGAGAAATCCGAGGTCTCGAAGTTCAGTCCGGCCAGCGGATCGGCGCGGTGGCCGTCGAAACCGGCCGAGACCAGCAGCAATTCCGGTTTGAACCTGCGCACCGCGGGCAGGATCGACTGCCGGAAGGCGTTGATCAGGGCGGACCCGTCCGCGCCGGAGTTGAGCGGCACGTTCAGGATGTTGTTATGCGCGCCGCGTTCCGACGGATAGCCGCTGCCGGGATAGAGCGGCATCTGGTGGGTGGAGGCGAAAAAGATGCCCGGCTCGTTCCAGACCAGATCCTGCGTGCCGTTGCCGTGATGCACGTCGAAATCGACGATCGCCACCCGGTCCAGCCCGCAGTTTTGCAGCGCATGTTTGGCGGCGATGGCCACGTTGCCGAACAGGCAGAACCCCATGGCGGTGGAGGTTTCGGCATGGTGGCCGGGCGGGCGCGTGGCGCAGAAGGCATTGTCGGCCTCGCCGTCCAGAACCAGATCGACCGCCTTCACCGCCGCGCCGACGCAACGCAGGCCGGCGTTCAGACTGCCGGGCGACAGGTAAGTGTCAGCGTCCAGCGCCACGATGCCACTGTCGGGGGCCGAGGATTCGATACGACGGTAATAGCTGAGTGGATGCGCCAGCAGCACCTGGTCGACGGTTCCAAGCGGGGCCTCGATCCGGTCGAGGTCGGAAAACTCCGGCGCGTCGAGGCGGGCCAGAATGGCCTCCAGTCGCTCCACCCTTTCGGGGTGGCCGCTGGGCGTCACGTGGTCGAGGCAGTCGGGATGGGTCAGGAAGGCTGTGGTCATGGGTCAGTCCGGTGCAAGCATGTAACCCGCACCGCGCACGGTTTGCAGGTAGCGTGGATTTTTCGGATCGGATTCGATCTTGCGGCGCAGGCGGGTGATCTGGACATCGACCGCGCGTTCCTGCGCCTGTCCGTCGTCGCGGCCCAGTTCCTCGACCAGCTTGGCGCGGCTCACGGCCATGTGCGGCGCGGCCGAGAATATCTTCATCAGGGTCGCTTCGGTCGCCGTCAGGCGCACGATCTGGTCGCCGCGCCACAACTCGCCGCGCGTCAGGTCATAGCGGGTGTCGCCCATCTGGATGGTCTTGGGCGGTTCCTTGGCGGTGGTTTCTGCCGGCACGCGGCGCAGGATGGCGTTGATCCGCAGCACCAGTTCCTTGGGTTCGAACGGCTTGGTCAGATAGTCGTCGGCCCCGGACTCCAGCCCCAGAATGCGCTCGTGCGCCTCCGCCTTGGCGGTCAGCAGCAGGATCGGGGTCGAGATTTTCTCGCGCAGCGAGGCGGTCAGGGTGATGCCGTCCTCGCCCGGCATCATCACGTCCAGAACGATCAGGTCGAATTCCAGCCCCTGCAGCAGCCGCCGGGCGTGGGCGGCGTCGCGCGCCGGAGTGACCCAATAGCCGTGACGGCTGAGAAATTTCTGCAAAAGGGTACGGATGCGCTCGTCGTCATCGACTATCAGGATATGGGCGTCTTGCTGCATACTCGCTCCGCTATTCAACCACTTATGAGCTTCTTAACATAGGTGCGCTTGTCCGGGTCTATGATATTTTCGAGAACGCGGCGGAAACCCTGAACCGCGTCCGGGCCGGCGGCCCTGTAGGCGGCGCGCATGCGGTTGCGCTGGGCCTTGGACAGCTGCCGTTCCAGCGCGTTGCCTTCCTCGGTCAGGAACAGGTTGCGCTCGCGCCGGTCGTTCTTGCCGACGCGGCTGTCGATCAGCCCGTCGCTGACCAGTTGCCGCAGGACGCGGTTCAGCGACTGCTTGGTCACGCCGAGGATATCCAGCAGCGCGTTGACCGTGATGCCGGGATGCCGGTTCACGAAATGGATGGCGCGGTGATGGGCGCGGCCATAGGTGTAGTTCTCGAGGATCTTGTCCGGATCGGAGGTAAAGCCGCGATAGGCGAAGAACATCAGTTCGATGCCCTGCAACAGCTGGTCGTCCGTCAGAAACAGCAGGCTGTCGCCGCTGGAATCGGCTCCGGAATGGTCTTGCATGGCGGCTCCTCGCATATTGTTTGCCTGTCGCAACCAATTTACGTCAGTATTATTGACTTTCCAAGAATCAAATGCTAGCTCAAAAACTGCTTTGTGCAACTACATGTCAAATTGAATATGATTTGGGTAATTTTGTTGCGCAAGGGGTTTGGAGAAGGGATAACCTATGGCTGCTGGCTATGATGATCGTGACGGGCAAATCTGGATAGATGGCAAACTTGTGCCGTGGCGGGACGCCAAGGTGCATATTCTGACCCATGCGCTGCACTATGCTTCGTCCGTGTTCGAGGGCGAACGCTGCTACAACGGCAGGATTTTCCGCAGCCGGGACCATTCCGAGCGTCTGCGCTTTTCCGGCAAATGCCTCGATTTCGACATTCCCTACAGTGTCGACCAGATCGAAGAGGCCAAGGCGGCGGTTCTGAAGGCCAACAACCTGACCGACGCCTATGTGCGCGCCATCGCCTGGCGCGGAGCCGGCGAGGACATGGGTGTCGCCTCCAAGCGCAATCCGGTCCGCATGGCGGTCGCCGCATGGGAATGGGGCAACTACTATGGTGATGCCAAGATGAAGGGCGCCAAGCTCGACATCGCGAAATGGAAGCGTCCGAGCCCGGAAACCATCCCGCATCAGGCGAAGGCCGCCGGGCTTTACATGATCTGCACCATGTCGAAACACGCCGCCGAGGCCAAGGGCTGTTCGGACGCGATGATGTTCGACTACCGCGGCTATGTCGCCGAGGCGACCGGCGCGAACATCTTCTTCGTCAAGGACGGAGAGGTCCACACGCCCAAGCCCGACTGCTTCCTGAACGGCCTGACCCGTCAGACGGTGATCGGCATGCTCGGCGAAAAGGGCGTCAAGGTGAACGAGCGCCACATCATGCCGGAAGAACTGGAAAGCTTCGAGCAGTGCTGGCTGACCGGCACCGCGGCGGAGGTGACACCCGTCGGCCAGATCGGCGACTATAACTTCGAGGTCGGCGAACTGACGCGATCCATCGCGCTCGACTATGAAAAACTGGTGCGCGCCCAATAGGCCGCACCCGGTTCCAAATTTGACACCTGATCGGGGCAAGACTTGTTAGACATCGAAAGCTTTGGTACGGTTTCCGTACCTCAGCGCCGGAGTGCGGCGCGCAATATGGAGGACGCGGTTCTGAGTGACCCTGTCAATACGATGCAATCCGCATCGGAAAAAAACATTCCGAGCATGTCTTTGCTCGATCTGGTTTTGAATACACTGCAAGACAACAAGGCGGAAGATATCGTCACCATCAGCCTGGCTGGAAAATCGACGATCGCCGACTACATGGTGGTGGCAAGCGGACGGTCCAACCGTCAGGTCAACGCGATTGCCGACAAGGTTTCCCACAAGTTGAAAGAGGTCTTTCACATTCCGGTGCGAACCGAAGGCAAGGCCGCCGGCGACTGGGTGCTGATCGATGCCGGCGATGTGATCATCCATGTGTTCCGCCCCGAAGTGCGAGATTTCTACCAGTTGGAAAAAATGTGGCATCCAATGCCAGAGGCGTCACAGGCCTAGCCAGATATGAGGCTGCACCTGTGTGTCGTGGGCCGTCTGCGCAACGGGCCCGAAAAAGAGTTGTTTTCTGACTATATCGACCGATTCGAAAAAACCGGGCGGGGCATGGGCCTCGGTCCGGTCGAAGTCGTGGAGGTCGAGGACCGCAAGGGCGGCGGCATGCAGGCCGAGGCCGAATTGTTGCTGCGCGCGATCCCCAAGGGCGCGATCCTGCTGGCGATGGACGAACGCGGCAAGACGATGACCTCGCCGCAGTTCGCGCGGCAACTGGCCAAATGGCGCGACGAGGGCGCCCAGTCGCTGGCGATCGTCATCGGCGGCGCCGACGGGCTGGCGCCGGAATTGCGGGCGCAGGCGGATATGTCGCTGTCCTTCGGCAAGATGGTCTGGCCGCACATGCTGGCGCGTGTCATGCTGGCCGAACAGCTCTACCGTGCTGCCTCTATTTTGGGCGGCAGCCCCTATCATCGCGCCTGACGGTTGCGCGATACCCCGCCCCTGTTCTAAGACTGGGGCGTAATCAACCGAACGGACATTTCCGATGACGACACCAAGGCCTGTAGTGCTGTGTATTCTCGATGGCTGGGGTCTGAGCGAAGAGGTCAAGGGCAACGCCGTCGCGCAGGCCGACACGCCGACTTTCGACCGTCTGATGGCGACCTGCCCGCATGATACGCTGATCACCTTCGGACCCGATGTCGGCCTGCCGGTCGGCCAGATGGGAAATTCCGAGGTCGGCCACATGAATATCGGCGCCGGCCGCGTGGTCGAGATGGACCTGCGCCGCATTGACGCCGCCATCGAGCGCGGCGAATTCGCCAGACAGCCGGGCATCGAACGCTTCGTCGCCGCGATGAAGAAATCCGGCGGCACGGCGCATCTGTGCGGCGTCCTGTCGGACGGCGGCGTGCACAGCCACATCCTGCACATGATCGCAGCGGCCAAAACCATGTCCGGGGCCGGCATCCCGACCGTGATCCACGCCTTCAGCGACGGGCGCGACGTCGCGCCGAAATCGGCGCTGCAATATCTGGATCAGCTGGAGGCCGCCCTGCCGCAGGGCGTGACCGTCGGCACGGTTTCGGGGCGCTATTACGCGATGGACCGCGACAACCGCTGGGACCGCGTCGAGCGCGCGTTCAAGGCAATTGTCCGCGCCGAGGGCAAGAGCGCCACTGACGCCCGCGGCGCGATCGAGAACGGCTATGCCTCGGGCACAAGCGACGAGTTCATCGCGCCGACCGTTCTGGACGGCTACGCGGGCATGAAGGACGGCGACGGTTTGCTGTTCCTGAATTTCCGCGCCGACCGCGCCCGCGAAATCCTGTCGGCCATCGCCGATCCGGACTTCGACGGCTTCGACACCGGCCCGCGCCCCGAT
>JBFIHV010000145.1:0-6686 GCA_041601595.1 Amylibacter sp.
ATCATCGAGACGAAGAACAGCAGGTACAGCGGCTGGCCCGGTCCGAAATAGGCCAGAATGGTGTTCATGATCGGCGATGTCTGCGTGCCCGAGAAGGTGCTGACCGTGGTCGGCAGCAGCAGCAGGGCCGAGGCAAAGATCGGCGGGATGACACCGGCGGGGTTGATCTTGATCGGCAGATGCGAGGTTTCGCCGCCGTAGACCTTCATGCCGACCTGGCGCTTGGGGTACTGGATGTTGATCTTGCGCAGCGACCGCTCCATGAAGACGACGAAGGCGATCACGGCCACCACCATCAGCATGACGCCGACGATGACCGCAGGCGACAGGGCGCCGGAACGGCCCTGGCTGAAGAACTGGGCCAGCGCTGCCGGCAGTTCGGCGATGATGCCGACGAAGATGATCAGAGAGATGCCGTTGCCGATGCCGCGCGCGGTGATCTGCTCACCCAGCCACATCAGGAACATGGTGCCGCCGACCAGCGTGATGGCGCAGGGCAGCTGGAACGCGATGAAGCCCGGCGTCGTGACCAGATCGCTGGCCTCCAGCCCCTTGGACAGGCCGTAGGCCTGGAAGGTCGCCAGAAACACCGTGCCATAGCGGGTGTACTGGTTGATCTTCTTGCGGCCCTGCTCGCCCTCTTTCTTCAACTGCTCCAGTTGCGGAACCATGGCGGTCAGCAGCTGGACGATGATGGAGGCGGAAATGTAGGGCATGATACCGAGCGCGAAAATGGCCATCCGGCCGATCGCACCGCCCGAGAACATGTTCAGGATGCCGCCGATGCCGCCCTGAGCGGATTCAACGAAATCCCTCAGCGCGATTGCATCGATGCCGGGAACGGGGATGAACGTCCCGATGCGGTAGACGATCAACAACCCGAGGGCGAAGAGAATACGCTGTTGCAGTTCTTTGGCTTTTCCAAAGGCGCCCCAGCTCATGTTGGAGGCCATTTGCTCGGCAGCTGATGCCATCATTTACCCTTTCACGACAGCGCCGCAGGACCTGTTTTCCCAGATCACGCGGCGCTAGAAAACTCTTGCGGAATGTAAGCGGCGAACGCGCCGCCCACAAGGACTATTCGGCTTCTGCGCCGCCTTTTGCCGCAGACGTGACGGTCAGTGTGCCGCCGGCCTTTTCAACCGCGGCGATCGCCGATTTGGAGGCGCCGGACACCGTCAGGTCCACCTTGGCTGTCAGTTCGCCCTTGGCCAGAACCCGAACGCCGTCGCGGACGCGGCGCACCAGACCGGAAGCGACCAGAACCTCTTCGGTGACCGGTTTCTTGACGTCGATCTTTTTCTCGTCGATGAATTTCTGCAGCAGGCCGAGGTTCACAACAGCATGTTTCTTGGCATTGATGTTGTTGAAGCCGCGTTTTGGCAGACGCATATACAGCGGCATCTGGCCGCCTTCGTAGCCGTTCAGCGCCACGCCCGAGCGGGAGCTTTGGCCCTTGATACCACGGCCACCCATTTTACCGGAGCCGGAGCCCGGTCCGCGACCGATGCGTTTGCGGGATTTTGTTGCGCCAGCGTTATCGCGCAGTTGATTCAATTTCATGTCGCTATCTCCTTTTGCCGGAACTATCCCCCGTTAGCGACAAAAGGGACAAACACGGCGTTGCGATTGTTTGATTCTCCGACAGGCGCAGAACCATTCGGAGCGTGTATATCGGGACGGCAAAATGTGCAAGGGTTAGGTGCCCGCACGCGAAATCAGGACAAAGGCCGCCTGCGCGGTCCGTGCCACCGCCAAGGCTGTCTGCGCCCCGACACGGCCCGAACTGCTCACGTCACGAGGATTTCGGAAACCGGACGCCGGGGCGACATCGGCAGGATGTCCGCCCTGCCGAACCTGACGACAAGGTCGGGCCGGACCGATGCATTGCCCAGCCAGCTCGAAAATTGCGCGCGCAGTTCCGGCACCTCGACCGGCTGATTGACATGCGCATTCCGGATGCCGAGGCTCGTCGCCCGCAGGGCGAACCGCTGAAAGCTCCGGCCGACTTTTATCCAGTGCTCCGGATCGGCCTTGTCGCCCGTGAAGACGGCAATACCTGCCGATGATCGTATCTGGTCGCGGTATCTGTCGTTCTCCGACGACTCTCTGAAAAGCAAGCTGAAGATCCGCCTGCCGATCCAGGCCGGGATGACCGGATTGCCAGAGCAAGGTCCGAAAAGGCCATCCCTCCTCGACAGGGCCTGCGCCGGACTGAACCTGATCCAGTCGCGCAGTTCCGCCACGAAGGCAGGGTCATGCATCTGCGCGCTGTTAGCTTCGACGACGAATTCCAACACCTTTTCCACCTGCCGGGAGTCGGTGAAAAGTTGCAGGGACACACCCTTCTCCAGCGCCGCATTTTCAAGCGCCTTCAGGTCATCCGCGGACAGCGGTTGCTTGTCGAAGACAGACCGCGTCGACTGGCGATGCGGAATGGCCTCATAAAGCGGCGTTTCCTTCGGCTGTGCCCGGGCAAGCTCGATTTCAATCCGGGTTTCGAATCCGCTTTCCGCATGAAGCGCTCCGGGCCGGCCATGCGCACCCGCTGCGATCAGCAGGTTTTCGGCCGCGCACCCGAGGCTGGTGTACAGGTGATGTTCATCCGGATCGACGACTTCCGTTCTGCGCGTGAAATCGGGCAGAATGATCACGGCGTTATCGGAGATGCTGAATTTCCACGGCTGCGTATTGTGGCCGTTCGCCGCCAGGCTGGCATAACGGATGAACTCCGCCATCGGCGGATCGGCCGCAAGCGGCTTTCTCAGGCGGGCCATTTCTTCGGCGTAAGTCGCGATGGTCGGCCGCATGTTTTTCGATATCCCTTGTCACCCTGGTTAAGAACGGCTGGGTGAGGTTTCACCCTTCAGGACCAGGCGGCACCGTTCCGGTCACTCCATCGGGAAATATAGCAGCCATGCGCCACCGGTTCTTTGATTTCCGTCAATGGCGGTTTCGCTTTTCGCCGGCCCGCGGGGAAAACCTCCGACAACCGGTCATTTCCGCCATTTGATCGAACAGCCGACGCTTGGGGTCTGGTCGCGCGGCCCCTCGCCCGTTGCCGCGATCTGCAACATGGCCTCTACGAGCTCTCTCTTGCGGCCCTCGGGTTCGCCGTGGCGGCCCTTGTCATCCAGCCGCCCGCGATATTGCAAGCCGCCGTCCTTGTTGAAGCCGAAGAAATCCGGTGTGCAGACCGCGCCATAGGCGTTGCCGACCGACTGGTCCTCGTCCACCAGATACGGGAAGGTCCACCCATGGGCCCTGGCGAATTCCGCCATATGTTCGGGGCTGTCGGCGGGATATTCATGGTAGTCGTTCGACATCACCGCCAGGACACCGATACTCTGCGCCATCAATTCGGATGCATCCTCGCCCAGACGATCCGCGACGGCCTTGACATAAGGGCAGTGGTTGCAGACGAACATGATCAACAGCCCCTTTTCGCCCAAATGGCCCGACATGGTGTGGCTATGGCCCGACGGGTCCTTGAGCGTGAAGTCGGGGGCTTGCCAATTGAAATCGCAGACTGGAGTATCGAGGCGCATGGGAAGATGACTTTCCGTTACTTTCCGGTTTCTGAATTAGCTCAATTATCCAGAGCACACCATCCCCAAGGCACAGCGACCACATGTTGCAGCACGCTCATCAGGCTGCGGACACGGGCCGGAGGATCGCGGTGTGTCGCGAGTACTGCATATTTTGGCATAACGGCGGACGGGCCATCGCGCCGACGCGGCGGCCCGTCCCCGAAGAATGCACTCAGCCGTACCAGTCCCCAAATTTCACTTCGGCCCTGTCGCCCACCAGGGCCGCGAATTCGGCCGGGTCCTGGGTGCCGTCATCGCGGCCGCGATAGTGATAGGGATAGACATACGACGGCCGGAATTCGGCCACGGCCGAGGCCGCCGCCTTGGCGTCCATCGTGAAGGGCAGCGCCATGCAGACGAAGGCGAGATCGATGTCCTCCAGCGCACGCATCTCGGGAATATCCTCGGTATCTCCGGAAATGTAGACGCGGAAATCACCAATCGTCAGCACATATCCGTTGTCGCGTCCCTGCGGATGGAAGTTCTTGCGCTCTTCGGTGATGTTATAGGCCGGGATCGCGTCAATGGTCATGTCGCCAAACGCCGTTGTGTCGCCGTTGCCGACCACCTGTGCCCTGGCCTGCAGTTCCGGCGTCATCTTGGCTTGCGCGCCGGCGTTGCTGATCAGCACCGTCGCATCGCCCACCACGGCTGTCAGAACGTCGTTGTTCAGATGATCGCCGTGTTCGTGCGTCACCAGCACAAGATCGGCGGGCGGCATATCGGAATAGCTCGCCGCTTCGCCGACAGGATCGACATAGATCGTGCCGACCGGTGTTTCCATAACGAAAGAGGCATGCGAGATCGGATGGACCGTGACCGTTCCGGCGCCGGATTTGAACTCATTCGCCATATGTCCGCCGGCGCTGGCGGCGAAAGGCAACAGGGTGATCGTACCGGCCGTGGCAGCGGCGGACGTCAGAAATATGCGACGGGTCGTGGTCATGCGGTTGTTCCTTCTCAATTCCAAAATTCAATATACTAAGGACGTAGAGCAGAAGCCCGGCGGGTCAATTCGGAGCAGACCCTTTTTGGGACTGCCCTCCTTCGGCGACGGCAGAGGCAAACAAGGCCGGCCCTGTGGCGGCTCCGACACCGGCACAGGCAAGATTTTCAAATCATCGTTATCGGGGTGAACTTCTCTTGCGCTTGGGATAGTCAGGAAACCATGCGAATTACACGGCGCCTGATATCTGTTTTGATGGTCACCCTCATATTGCCATGGGGGGCCTATGCCGCCGCTTTCTCGGCAAACGCCCGCATCGAGCGCGCGCCCCCGCCTTCTGCGGAACGAATTGCCGGAGAGGAAATTGAAAAGGCGCCGGTGGGGCTGATGAGCCCGACAAGGGCGTTCACGCCTCGGAAATGCCGCATCGCTACATTGTCAGGATCGCCATGCGGCCCCGATCTTGCGCTTTGCCTGACGACGTCAACGCCAGGGCAAGGGCTGCTGAAGGCAGCTTTCGTTGCGGGCGACGACTGGGCCGCGCGCGCAAGATCCCAGGCCCCGCCCACTGACCCTCCTCGAGCTTTCTGATCGGCTTGCCGGCGCAGCGCGCCGTTCCCTTCAAGAAAGAAAAAGGAAAATCCATGTTATCCCGACGAAGCTTCGTTGCATTGGGTGCAACGGCGGGCCTTGTGGCCTGCGCCCGACCGGAGGTCGCATCCGTATCACGCGCGGCTACCTCCGCCAGCAAACCAGCGTTTCCACCCCTTCCCGAAATCTACGGCGCCATCACCGACGAGCCCTATCCGATTCCCGCTATTCCCGAAGGCAGTTTGTCTCCGGATTTCTGGCGCCGTGAGGTTCCCAACCTCTGGACCAATCATCCGCCCGGCACGATCGTGATCGACCCCGACGCAGCGATCCTTCACTTCGTAAGAACACGCGACAAGGCGGTTCGCTACGGTGTCAGTGTCGGGGCGGCGGGGTTTGCCTGGGCAGGCACAGCACGTCTTCAGTTCTGCCGGAAATGGCCGCGATGGAAAGTGCCCGCTGCCACAATCGAGAGGAAGCCCGAACTGGAGGTCTATTCGGTGGCCAACGGCGGCATGGACCCGGGACCGGAAAACCCGCTGGGCGCACGGGCGCTCTACCTCTTCCAGAACGGCGTGGATACGCTCTACCGCATCCACGGTGACGCCGCGCCACAGGAATTGGGACGGGCCGTGTCGGCGGGTTGTATCAGAATGCTCGATCAGGATGTAATCGATCTGCACAAACGCGCCGTTCACGGTGCATCGGTCATCGTTTTGCCATCCATGAAACCGTCAGGGCTGGGCCAAATCTATTAGGGATGCCGGACGTGACCGCCGTGAACCGCGACGGTCACGTCACTTTTGGCCCTGAGCAAAGAGTCGGTTCTGACCAGCAAGGCACGCCGCTTGACCCTTCTCTCCGATGGCCTGCCCCGGATGCCGGAACTTGGCGGCAACGCCGCAGACTGCAAAGACGCGAACAGGCAGAGTGCTCCGCCGCCCGGTCATGCCGATTTCGATCGAACGAGGAAGCGGTCGGCCATTACCAGAACACCCAAGGCCAGCAGGGCGGTCGCGATCAGCGGAGCCTGCAGCGACTGGAAACCGGCCAGCTGATCCTGCGCGGCAAGCGCTTGGACGACCCCGAATACCCCCAGGAAATTATGAAAGACGATCGTTGCATAGACGTCTTTCGACAGGAAAAAGAACATGCTCGTCAGCAATCCGACAGCCCCGAGAAATGCCACCATTGCAACCGTGTTGAAGGGCGGGCTGTGGGCGAAGTGGTATAGGCCGAAAAGCGCGCTGGCGACCACGGCGGCAACGGGTATCATCAACCATTTCGGCCCCCGGACAGAGCGCAGGACCGCGCTGGCGGCCACGGCCCAGCAGACCAGAACTTCGGCGGCGGACACGACGAAAACCTGTGCATAGGCGTTGACGATAACCACAGGGTCCGTCGAGGGCGCGCCTTGTCCGAAATAGAGCGCCAGACCCGCCACAATCCCGAGCGGCACCCAGAGCGCCGTCCGCGTCGCGGACCCGAAGCCGGCAACGGCCCTCGCGGCCGGATCGGCGGATGCAAACAGTCGAAGCGCAAGGGCCGCGGCCACAATG
>JBFIHV010000146.1:0-6680 GCA_041601595.1 Amylibacter sp.
GACTATTCCGAGCTGTATGAAGTCGTCAAGAAGGCAGGCGAAAAAGCTGTTCGCGCGGCCTTTGCCCACACCGACAAACAGGAACGCACGGCCGCGGTTTCCGCCGCTCGCGACCTGATCAAGGCCAGCCTGACGGAAGAACAACTGGAAGACGCGAACCTCGGTTCCTGCCTTAAAAAGCTGGAAGCCGAAGTCGTGCGCGGCGATATCGTCAAGACCGGCAAGCGTATCGACGGGCGCGACCTGACGACCGTTCGCCCGATCGTATCGGAAACCGGTATCCTGCCACGGACCCACGGCTCCGCCCTGTTCACACGCGGCGAAACGCAGGGCCTGGTCGTGACCACGCTGGGCACCGGCGACGACGAACAGATGATCGACGCGCTCGAAGGAACCTACCGTTCCAACTTCCTGCTGCACTACAACTTCCCTCCTTATTCGGTGGGCGAATGTGGCCGCATGATGGGCCCGGGCCGTCGCGAGATCGGTCACGGCAAACTGGCATGGCGGGCATTGCAGGCGGTTCTGCCGGCTCCGACCGACTTCCCCTACACCATCCGCGTGGTATCCGAGATCACCGAATCGAACGGTTCGTCCTCGATGGCGTCGGTTTGCGGCGGCTCCCTGTCGATGATGGATGCGGGCGTTCCCCTGCGTGCGCCGGTGGCCGGCGTCGCCATGGGCCTGATCCTGCAGGACAGCGGCGAATATGCCGTTCTGACGGACATTCTGGGCGACGAGGATCACCTCGGCGACATGGACTTCAAGGTTGCGGGTACCGAAAACGGCATCACCTCTTTGCAGATGGACATCAAGGTTGCCGGCATCACGCCGGAAATCATGGAAAAAGCCATGGCGCAGGCCAAGGACGGCCGTCTGCATATCCTGGGTGAAATGTCGAAGGCTCTTACCGAGGCCGGTTCGTTCAGCGAGCATGCCCCGCGTATCGAGACCATGCAGATCAACCCGGACAAGATCCGCGAAGTGATCGGTTCCGGCGGCAAGGTCATCCGCGAAATCGTGGAAGTCTCGGGCGCCAAGGTCGACATCAACGACGACGGCGTGATCAAGATCGCGTCGAGCAACGGCGAGCAGATCGAAAAAGCCCGCCAGATGATCATGGAAATCGCGGCGGAACCGGAAGTAGGGCAGATCTACACCGGCAAAGTCGTGAAGGTCATGGACTTCGGCGCATTCGTCAACTTCTTCGGCAAGCGCGACGGCCTCGTGCATGTCAGCCAGATGTCGAAAGAGCGGGTCAACCACCCGAACGATCTGGTGAAAGAAGGCCAGGAAGTGAAAGTCAAGCTGATGGGCTTCGACGATCGCGGCAAGGTGCGCCTGTCGATGAAAGAGGTGGATCAGGAAACCGGCAAGGAATTCTCCAAGTCCGAAGACTGATCCCGCGGTCTGCCCCTTTCTGAAAGCGGCATCGCAGAAACATGAAAACGCCCTCTTCGGAGGGCGTTTTTTATTGCCTTGAAAGCACTTTGCCGGACCGGATCAGCCTGCGAAGACCCCGCGCCGGATCAGGTTCAGGCCCAGCAGCAGAAACACGATCAGAAACAGGCGGAAGAACAGCTTCGTGTCGAGCGTGTCGCGCAGCTTTTCACCGAAATACATGCCGATGAAGGTCGGAACCAGCAGGGCGACCGATATGACGGCGGTTGCCGCTGCCAGCTCGCCCGACACGATGAAGCCCAGCGTCAGCGGCACCGACTGGATGGCGAACATGACGCCCAGCGCCTGCACGAAAGCCCGTTTTTCGATGTGCAGGGACATCAGGTAAATGACCAGAGGCGGCCCCCATATCGCCGTCAACCCGCCCAGAATGCCGCTGGCGAGTCCCGCCACGGCCTGCGCCGGCTTGTCGAAGCGCGCGGGCAGCAAGGGCATGTCGACAAACAGGCTCGACAGGGCGAACAGGGTCATGCCGACGCCGACAAAAATCAGCAGGGCGGGCACCGGAACCGCCGACCCGACAACCGCGACACAGAAAATGAATACGGTGGCTATCGAACAGAACACCCAGTAGCGCTTTGCGATATCGCTGAACCGCCCGCCCTGCAGGGCCTGCCGGACGTTGGTCGTCATGATTGCGATCAGGATCAGGGAAACCGCGTAGCGCGGCTCGTAGATGAAGGTCAGCAGCCCGACCAGCAGCGCCGGCAGGCCGATCCCCAGCAGGCCTTTCACAAATCCCCCGAACAGGAAGATCGCACACAGGATCAGTATTTCTGACGCGCCCAAATCGGCCTCCGTTCGCTGGAATCTCGAAAATTCCGGTTGTGAAGTTGCACATTTTCAATTGCGGTGCGATTGTGCGCGAACAGTGCAAATCAAAGGTGCCTCATGCTCGATAAACGCGACTTTTACATCAATGGCAAGTGGATAGCCCCCGTTGTTCCGCGCGATCTGGAGGTGATCGACCCTTCGACCGAGGAGCCCTGCGCCGTCATCTCGCTCGGCGATCAGGCTGACACCGATGCCGCGGTGCGCGCCGCACGCGCCGCCTTTGCGACATGGTCCCTGACGACGAAGTCCGAACGCCTCGGTTTGCTGCGCGCGCTGCTGGCCGAATACCGGCGCCGGAGCGGCGAAATGGCGGAAGCCATTTCCATGGAAATGGGCGCGCCGATAGACATGGCGGTGAAACAACAGGCATCCAGCGGCGACGAGATCATCGAACAGTTCATCGAAACGCTGGAAGCCTTCGAATTCGAGAGCGCGCCCTGGCCGCAGGCGCCGGACGAGCGGATATTCAAGGAGCCGATCGGGGTCTGCGGCCTGATCACGCCCTGGAACTGGCCGATCAACCAGGTCGCGCTGAAGGTCGTTCCGGCGCTGGCCTCGGGCTGCACCATGGTGTTGAAACCATCCGAAATCGCACCCCTGTCCAGCATGCTTTTCGCGGAAATGCTGGATGCGGTCGGCTGTCCGCCGGGTGTGTTCAACCTTGTCAACGGCGACGGCCCCGGCGTCGGATCGCAGTTGTCGGCGCATCCCGACATCGACATGATCTCTTTCACCGGATCGACCCGCGCCGGTCGCCTGATTTCCAAGGCCGCCGCCGACACGATCAAGCGGGTCACGCTGGAACTTGGCGGCAAGGGCGCCAATATCGTCTTTGCCGATGCCGACGATGCCGCCGTCAAGCGCGGGGTCCGGTTGATGATGAACAACACGGGCCAATCCTGCAACGCACCGTCCCGGATGCTGGTGGAGCGTTCCTGTTACGACGAAGCGGTAGAAATCGCCGCCGAAACCGCCAACAAGACAGAGGTCGGCCCCTCTGACCAGTCTGGCCGCCACATCGGCCCGCTGTCCAGCGCGGCGCAGTTCGAAAAAGTGCAGGGCCTGATCGAGACGGGGATCAAGGAAGGCGCACGGCTGGTCGCCGGAGGTTTGGGAAGGCCGGAGGGCCTCAATCGTGGCTTTTTCGCCCGCCCGACGGTCTTCGCCGACGTCGATAACGGGATGACCATCGCCCGCGAGGAAATCTTCGGCCCCGTTCTGGTGATGATCCCCTTCGAGGACGAGGCCGACGCAATCCGGATCGCCAATGACACGGTCTACGGGCTGACGAACTATGTCCAGACCCAGAACGGCGAACGCGCCAACCGCGTCGGACGCGCGCTGCGCTCCGGCATGGTGCGGATCAACGGAACCTCGTCCAGGGTGCCCTCGCCCTTCGGCGGCTACAAGCAATCGGGCAACGGCCGCGAGGGCGGACCATGGGGCATGGACGAGTTCCTGGAGGTCAAGCACGCCAGCGGATGGGCCAAGTGGCACGACTGATGCGGATCATGTTCTGAACCTGTCATGAGAGTAAGGTATGTTATGAAATTTGGAGCGATGACCTTGGCAGCGGCCATCACGGTGGCTACGGGCTTCCTTGGCGGTGCCTTTGCCGCGACGCCCTGCGGCGGCGATTTCGGATCGTTCGTTTCGGGGCTGAAGGCCGAAGCGGCCGGTAACGGCCACAGCCGCGCGCAACTGGACCGGTTTTTCGCATCCGTCCGGCAGGACGAAAAGGTGCTGCGGTACGACCGGTCGCAATCCAACTTCCGCCAGAGCTTCCTCGAGTTCTCGGGCCGCACGGTCAGCAAGAACCGGATGGATCACGGCCTGATCAACAAGCGCAAATACGCCAAGACCTTCGACCGCGCCGAGCGCGAGTTCGGCGTCGACCGCAACGTCTTGCTGGCCTTCTGGGCGATGGAGACCGATTTCGGCGCGGTTCAGGGCGACTTCAACACGCTGAATTCGCTGGTCACGCTGGCGCATGACTGCCGCCGTCCGCATCTGTTCCGGCCGCAGGTCCTCGCCGCCATCGACCTCTGGAAGCGGGGAGAGTTCGACCCCGCCACCACCACCGGCGCATGGGCCGGAGAAATCGGCATGGTCCAGATGCTGCCCCGCGACATCCTCGAAAGAGGCGTCGACGGCGACGGCGACGGCCGGGTGACGCTGAAGACCAGCGCGCCCGACGCGATCCTGACCGGCGCGCGGGTGCTGCGCGATCTGGGCTGGCGCGCGGGCGAGCCGTGGATGGTCGAGGTTTCTGTGCCACCTTCGCTGGACTGGTCCAAGGCCGGCCTGGACCAGACGCAGACCGTGTCGCAATGGGCAAGGCTGGGCGTCACGCCGCGCGCCGTCGCCTTGCCGGAGGGTTCGACGCGGGCCTCGCTGCTGCTGCCGCAGGGCCGCAAGGGTCCGGCGTTTCTGGTGTTCGACAATTTCGCCGTGTATTTCGAATGGAACAAGTCGCTGGTCTATGTCACCTCGGCGGCCTATTTCGCCACCCGCCTGGCCGGTGCGCCGCCCCATGCCAAGGGCAACCCCGATCCGGCGCTCAGTGCCGATCAGATGACGGCGCTGCAAAGGAAGTTGCAGGCGCGTGGCCACGATGTCGGCAGAATCGACGGAATTCTCGGGGCCGGAACCCGCGATGCCGTTCAAAAGGAACAGCAGCGTCTGGGCCTGCCCGCCGATGCCTGGCCGACACTGGAACTGCTGAACGCGCTCTAGGCGACCATGTTCTCTGCCTGACGCAGGTCGACCGACACCAGTTGGCTGACGCCCTGTTCCGCCATCGTCACTCCGAACAGCCGGTCCATCCGTGACATGGTGATCGCGTGGTGCGTGATGATCAGGAAACGGGTGTTGGTGCGTTCGGTCATCTCGTCCAGCAGGTCGCAGAACCGTGTGACGTTGGCGTCGTCCAGCGGCGCGTCGACCTCGTCCAGCACGCAGATCGGCGATGGGTTCGCCAGGAACACGGCAAAGATCAGCGACAGCGCGGTCAGCGTCTGTTCGCCGCCCGACAGCAGCGACAGGGTCGACAGTTTCTTGCCAGGCGGCTGACACATGATCTCCAGCCCCGCTTCCAGCGGATCGTCGCTCTCGACCAGAACCAGATTGGCCTCGCCGCCGCCGAACAGGTGCTTGAACAGCACGGAGAAATTCTTGTTCACCTCGTCGAAGGCGGCCAGCAGGCGTTCGCGGCCCTCCTTGTTCAGGCTGGCGATGCCGGTGCGCAGCTTGCGGATCGCCTGTTCCAGATCGTCCTTCTCGGTCGCCAGCGTGTCGCGCTCTTCCGCGACCTCGCGGGCGTCCTCTTCGGCGCGCAGGTTGACCGCGCCCAGCGCATCGCGCTGCCGTCGCAGGCGCATCACGTCGTTTTCGATGGCCTCCGCCGACGGCATCTTCGCGGGATCGGTGTCCAGCGTTTCCAGCAGGGCCTCCGGCGCGATTTCCAGCTCGTCGCGGATGCGTTCGGCGGCGGAGCTGACCTGTGTCCGCGCCGCGTCGCAGACCGCATCGCATCGGCCGCGTTTTTCGCGCGCGTCGGAGGCGCGGCGTTCGGCCCCGCGCTCTGCCTGATCGGCCTGACGCAGCGCCGTCTCGCCCGCCGCCAGAGCATCGGAAGCGGCGTTGCGCCGCGCCTCGGCCTTGGTGATGGCTGCCGACATTTCGGCCCGCTTGGCGGCGATCTCATCGGGCGCGGCGACAGCCGAGGAAAGCTCCTGTTCCGACGCGACCTTGCGCTCCTGCAACTCTGCGATCCGCTTTTCCGCGGTTTCCAGCCGATGACGCCAGCCGCTGGCCTCTTTCAGAATTTCCTGCCGGCGCTTCGTGCGCTGCTCGCCCTCGCGGCGCACCTCGTCGAACAGCGAACGCTTGGTCAGCATGGTCATGCGCGCCGCCTCGACCGCAACCTTCATCGCGTCGACATTGGCGCGCGCCGAGGACAGGTCCTCCAATTGCGAGACAGCCTGTTCGGCCTCTTTCAGCGCCACCTGCGCGGCGCGGGTTTCGTCCTCCAGCCGTTGCTCGGCCAGTTTCATCGTTTCCAGCTTGCCCGCCAGCATATCGCGGTCGGCCTCGGCCCGCGACATCTGCCGCGTGGCGGTCGTCGCGGCCTCGTCGGCGGCCTTGCGCCGGGCGCGGGCGGCCTGATCGGCGGCGATGGTTTCCTGAAGCGCGGCATGCGCCTGGTCAAAGGCGGCGCGGGCCTGCTCCATGCGCAGGCGGGCGGCGTCGCTGGCCTCGCGCAGATCGGCCAGACGGTTGACCTGCTGCAACCTCAGCGCGGCGGTGGACGGCGCGTCCTCGGCGCTGGCGCGGAACCCGTCCCAGCGCCACAGGTCGCCTTCGACACTGACCAGACGCTGGCC
>JBFIHV010000147.1:0-6651 GCA_041601595.1 Amylibacter sp.
TCAATCTGGTCATAGGCTTTGAACTCACCAAAATACTTGGTGATCGCTGCCGTCAATGTCGTCTTGCCGTGGTCAACGTGGCCGATCGTGCCAATGTTGATATGCGGTTTCGTACGATCAAACTTTGCTTTTGCCATAACGTAGGCCTCCAGTGTTAATTCGGTCGGCGGAGCCTGACCTGTGGTTTCAGATCAGGCGAACTTCGCCTGGATTTCTTCAGAAATATTGCTTGGTACCGGCTCATAGTGGCTGAACTGCATGGTGAAGTTCGCGCGACCGGAAGACATGGACCGAAGCGTGTTGATATAGCCGAACATGTTGGCCAGCGGGACATTCGCGTCGATTGCAATCGCATTGCCGCGCGTGTCCTGCCCCAGAACCATCCCGCGACGGGAGGTCAGGTCGCCGATGATGCCGCCGGTGTATTCTTCCGGAGTGACAACTTCGACTTTCATGATCGGTTCGAGCAGTTTCGCACCGGCCTTGCGCATACCTTCGCGCATACCCATACGGCCGGCGATTTCAAACGCCATGACGCTCGAGTCGACATCGTGGTAGCCACCGTCGATCAGCTCGACCTTGAAGTCGATGACCGGGAAGCCGGCCAGCGGACCGCTATCCATGACGCTCTCGATACCCTTTTGAACGCCGGGGATGTATTCCTTCGGAATGGCGCCGCCAACGATCTTGGATTCGAAAGAGTAGCCTTCGCCGGGTTCTGTCGGCTTCAGGATCATCTTGATGCGTGCGAACTGACCGGAACCACCCGACTGCTTCTTGTGGGTGTAGTCGATCTCGGCTTCGTGCGAGATGGTTTCGCGGTAAGCAACCTGCGGCGCACCGATGTTCGCCTCGACCTTGAATTCGCGGCGCAGACGGTCCACCAGAATATCGAGGTGAAGTTCGCCCATGCCCTTCATGATGGTCTGACCGGACTCGATGTCGGTTTCGACGCGGAAGGATGGATCCTCGGCGGCCAGACGGGCCAGACCCTGGGACATCTTCTCCTGGTCGGCCTTGGTCTTGGGCTCGACGGCGATCTCGATCACGGGATCGGGGAAGGTCATCGTTTCCAGAACCACCGGATCGGCCTGCGAGCACAGCGTGTCACCGGTCGTGGTGTCTTTCAGACCGGCCAGCGCGATAATGTCGCCGGCGAATGCTTCGTCGATTTCCTCGCGGTTGATCGAGTGCATCATCATCATCCGGCCGACACGCTCTTTCTTACCCTTGGTGGAGTTCAGCATCGTGTCGCCCTTTTTCAGGACGCCGGAATAGATCCGTGTGAAAGTCAGCGAGCCGACGAACGGGTCGTTCATGATCTTGAAGGCAAGACCGGAAAACGCCATGGAGTCGTCCGCACGACGCGGGATGTTCCGTGTTTCGGTCTCGTCACCCGGTTTGAAGCCCATGTAGTCGACAACGTCCAGCGGGCTGGGCAGATAGTCGACAACGGCGTTGAGCAGAGGCTGAACGCCTTTGTTCTTGAAGGCGGAGCCGGCCAGGATAGGCACGAACTTCATGGCGATCGTACCCTTACGGATCAGCTTGCGCAGCGTGTCCACGTCGGGCTCGGTGCCGTCCAGATAGGCTTCCATCGCCTCGTCGTCCATCTCGACGGCGAGTTCGATCATCTGGCTGCGCAGTTCTTCGGCGCGGTCCTTAAGTGAATCGCGGACAGGACGCAGAAACCAGGTCGCCCCCAGGTCTTCGCCTTCCCAGACCCATTCCTTCATCGTCACCAAGTCAACGATGCCTTCCAACTCGGTTTCCGCGCCGATCGGGATCTGGATCGGCATCGGGGTCGCCCCGGTGCGGGTCTTGATCATCCGGACGCAGTTGTCGAAATCCGCACCGATCTTGTCCATCTTGTTGACGAAGACGATCCGCGGAACCTTGTAGCGGTCGGCCTGACGCCAGACGGTTTCGGTCTGTGGCTCGACGCCTGCGTTGGCGTCCAGAACGGCAACCGCGCCGTCCAGAACCGCCAGCGAACGCTCGACTTCGATCGTGAAGTCAACGTGGCCGGGGGTGTCGATGATGTTCATCCGGTACTTGGTGTCGGACGTTCCCTCGGCGGTCGGCTCTTCCTGGCGCTGCCAGAAGGTCGTGGTCGCAGCGGACGTGATCGTGATGCCACGTTCCTGTTCCTGCTCCATCCAGTCCATGGTCGCCGCGCCGTCGTGCACTTCGCCGATGTTGTGCGATTTGCCCGTGTAAAACAGGATACGCTCCGAGCAGGTGGTCTTACCTGCATCGATATGCGCCATGATACCGAAATTCCGGTACCGGTTAAGTGGATAGTCGCGTGCCATTTTCTGAGCCTTTGATCAATTTTACCAGCGGTAATGGCTGAATGCTTTGTTCGCATCGGCCATCTTGTGGGTATCTTCACGTTTCTTCACGGCGGAACCGCGGCTGTTGACAGCGTCCAGCAGTTCGCCTGCAAGGCGTTCCTGCATCGTATGTTCGTTGCGGGTGCGCGACGCCTTGATCAGCCAGCGGATCGCAAGTGCCTCGCGGCGCTCGGGGCGCACTTCGACAGGCACCTGGTAGGTGGCGCCGCCAACCCGGCGGGAGCGAACCTCGACGGATGGCTTGATATTGTCCAGGGCCTCGTGGAACACCTCGATCGGCGCCCGCTTGATCTTGGCTTCGACGCGCTCCAGCGCACCGTAGACGATGTTTTCGGCGACAGATTTCTTGCCGTCCAGCATCAGGTTGTTCATGAACTTTGTCAGAACGCGATCACCGAATTTGGCGTCGGGCAGAACTTCTCGTTTTTCAGCGCTATGGCGACGTGACATGGCTGCCTCTCCTTATTTCGGCTTCTTCGCGCCGTATTTCGAACGACGCTGCTTACGGTCTTTGACGCCCTGGGTATCCAGAACACCGCGCAGGATGTGGTAACGCACGCCGGGAAGGTCTTTTACGCGACCGCCGCGGATCAGGACAACCGAGTGCTCCTGAAGGTTGTGGCTCTCACCCGGGATGTACGAGATGACCTCGAACCCGTTGGTCAGGCGAACCTTTGCCACTTTCCGCATGGCGGAGTTGGGCTTCTTCGGTGTCGTTGTATAGACACGTGTGCACACGCCGCGTTTCTGAGGACATGCCTGCAGGTGTTGCGACTTCTGGCGCTTTACTTTTGGCTGCCGCGGTTTGCGGATCAGCTGTTGGATCGTTGGCATTCGGACGTCCCCGTATTACCCGTTTCAAACTCGACTAGGCGCATGTCGTTTCCGACATGCACCGAAACCGCTTCGGCCTTTCGTCTTACGAAGGCCGCTGCGGTGAAATTCCAGAGGATCGAGACTTGCGCCTGGATCGTGACCGCCAAATTGTGGCTTTGTATGAAAGAAACGGCTGCGTTTCCTTCAGGTTCCGCGCATATACGGGGAGTCGCGGGTCGTGTCAACAGGCGCAGGGCTTTTTCCGGTATATGATTGGGGCCGCCGGGGCCCCATAAACGAAAAAGGCCCCGCCGGAGAGCGGAGCCTTTCAAAATTCATTCCCGTCAGGCTTCAGGTCGGCTGTTCGCTGTCGTCGCCGTTGGAGCCGAAATCGACGTTCAGGTCTTCACCCATCACATCGCCGGTATCCTCGAACACGGAGCTTACGTCCAGGTCGTCGCTGTCAGGCGCCATCAGGGCAGCCGCCGCTTCCGACGCCGCGCGGTTTTCCTCGATGATCTTGGTATCGCGGTCATGCGCGATCTTCTTGATATCGTGGGTCGCGCCGCCGGTACCGGCAGGGATCAGACGTCCGACAATGACGTTTTCCTTCAGGCCGATCAGCTTGTCGCGTTTGCCCTTGGTCGCCGCCTCGGTCAGAACCCGGGTGGTTTCCTGGAAGGACGCGGCAGAGATGAACGAACGTGTCTGCAGGGACGCCTTGGTGATGCCCAGCAGGATCGGGCCGCCCTTGGCCGGTTCCAGACCCTTGGCGATCGCCTTCTCGTTCATTTCGTCGAACTCCACCTTGTCGACCTGTTCGCCCTTCAGCAGGGTTGTGCCACCGCTGTCGGAGATTTCCCATTTCTGCAGCATCTGGCGCACGATCACTTCGATATGCTTGTCGTTGATCTTCACGCCCTGCAGACGGTAGACGTCCTGAACCTCGTCGATCATATAGTCGGCCAGAGCCTCGACACCCATGATGTTCAGGATGTCATGCGGCGCCGGATTGCCGTCCATGATGTACTCGCCCTTCTGGATGAAGTCACCTTCCTGAACCGGAATGTGCTTACCCTTCGGCACCATGTACTCGACCTTCACGTCTTCGTCCTCGGAGGACTCGATCGTGATGCGACGCTTGTTCTTGTAGTCGCGGCCAAAGCGCACGTAACCGTCGATTTCGGCGATGATCGCGTGATCTTTCGGACGACGTGCCTCGAACAGTTCCGCCACCCGCGGCAGACCGCCGGTGATGTCCTTGGTCTTGGCGCCCTCGCGCGGGATACGCGCCAGAACGTCGCCGGCCAGAACTTCCTGCCCGTCCTCGACCGAAAGGATCGCGTCGACCGACATGGCGTGGGTTTCCGGGTTGCCGCTGTCCAGCATGACCGCTTCGCCGGTTTTCGGGTCGAGCACCAGGATCTCCGGCTTCAACTCGTTGCCTTTCGGCGCGGCGCGCCAGTCGGTCACGATCTTCTGGCTGATGCCAGTGGCGTCGTCGGTCTCGTCGCGCACCGAAATGCCCGAGGTCAGATCGACGAACTTGGCGACGCCCGATTTCTCGGCGATGATCGGCAGGGTGTAAGGGTCCCATTCGAACAGCTTGTCGCCACGCTTGACCTTGGCGCCGTCCTTGACCAGCAACTTCGTGCCATAGCCCATCTTGTGCGAGGCCCGCTCGACGCCGTTCTCGTCGATGATCGCCAGTTCAACGTTCCGGCCCATGACGATTTGTTCCTTGTCACGGTTCAGAAGGATGTTGGCGTTGCGGATCTCGACCTTGCCGGCCTGCGACGCGTCCTGGAAGGACTGCTGGCCACCCTGGGCGATACCGCCGATGTGGAAGGTCCGCATCGTCAGCTGGGTGCCGGGCTCGCCGATCGACTGTGCCGCGATGATGCCCACGGCTTCGCCGGGGTTGACCATCGTGCCACGCGCCAGATCACGGCCGTAACAGGTTGCACAGATGCCGTCCTCTGCCTCGCAGGTCAGCGGAGAGCGCATCTGGACGGTGGCAACGCCCGCCGCCTCGATCATGTCCGCCGCCCGCTCGTCGATCATGTCGCCGCGCCGGGCCAGAACTTCGTGCGTCGCCGGATGGATCACGTCCTCGGCAATGACACGTCCCAGCAGACGTTCGGAAAGCGAGGCGACAACCTCGCCGTCGTTGATCGCGGCGGCTGCCGTGATCGAACGCTCGGTGCCGCAGTCGTGTTGACGCACGATGCAGTCCTGCGCGACGTCGACCAGACGACGTGTCAGGTAACCCGAGTTCGCGGTCTTCAGCGCGGTATCGGCCAGACCCTTGCGGGCACCGTGGGTGGAGTTGAAGTACTCCAGCACGGTCAGGCCTTCCTTGAAGTTCGAGATGATCGGCGTTTCGATGATCTCGCCGTTCGGCTTGGCCATCAGGCCGCGCATGCCGCCCAGCTGTTTCATCTGGGCAGGGGAGCCACGGGCACCGGAGTGCGCCATCATGTAAACGCTGTTCGGTTCCATCTCGGCGCCGGCATCGTCCACTTTGACGGCAGAGATTTCCGCCATCATCGCATCCGCGACCGCATCCGAAGACTTCGACCAGGCATCGACAACCTTGTTGTATTTCTCGCCCTGGGTGATCAGGCCGTCCAGATACTGCTGTTCGAACTCCTTCACCTGGTCGCGCGTCTCGTTGACGATCGTCCATTTGCTTTCAGGGATGACCATGTCGTCCTTGCCGAACGAGATGCCCGCCTTGAAGGCTTCGCGGAAACCGAGGCCCATGATCTGGTCACAGAAGATGACGCTCTCTTTCTGGCCGCAGTAACGGTAAACGGTGTCGATGACCTCGCCGACCTCTTTCTTGCGCAACAGGCGGTTGACCAGTTCGAACGGCGCTTTCGCATTCTGCGGCAGCATGGAGCCCAGACGCACGCGGCCGGGTGTCGTCTCGAAACGGGACGACACGGTCTGGCCTTCCTCGTCGATCTGATCCAGACGGCAGGTGATCTTGCTGTGCAGGTGCACGATGCCGTTGCCCAGCGCGTGCTCCACCTCTTCCGGCGAGGCGAAGACCATGCCTTCGCCCGGCATGCCCTTGCGCTCCATCGAGATGTAGTACAGGCCGAGGATCATGTCCTGCGAAGGAACGATGATCGGCTTGCCGTTGGCAGGCGACAGAACGTTATTCGTCGACATCATCAGAACGCGGGCTTCCAGCTGCGCCTCGAGGCTCAGGGGCACGTGAACCGCCATCTGGTCGCCGTCGAAGTCGGCGTTGAACGCGGAACAGACCAGCGGGTGCAGCTGGATGGCCTTGCCCTCGATCAGGATCGGCTCGAACGCCTGGATGCCAAGACGGTGCAGCGTCGGCGCACGGTTCAGCAGAACCGGGTGCTCGCGGATGACCTCGTCGAGGATGTCCCAGACCTCGGGGCGTTCCTTCTCGACGATCTTCTTCGCCTGTTTCACGGTCGCGGACAGGCCCTTGGCCTCA
>JBFIHV010000148.1:0-6612 GCA_041601595.1 Amylibacter sp.
ATCCCGACGACATGCCGCTGATGGCCAAGATCGAGACCATCGCCAAGCGCATCTACCGCGCCGACGAGGTTCTGGCCGACAAGAAGATCCGCACCCAGCTGAAGGAATGGGAGGCCCAGGGCTACGGCAACCTGCCGATCTACATGGCCAAGACGCAGTACAGCTTCTCGACCGACCCGAACCTGCGCGGCGCGCCCACCGGCCATTCGGTTCCGGTCCGCGAAGTGCGGCTCTCGGCCGGCGCCGGCTTCGTCGTCGTCATCTGCGGCGAGATCATGACAATGCCGGGCCTGCCGCGCAAACCATCGTCCGAATCCATCATGCTCAACGACGCCGGACAAATCGACGGTCTGTTCTAAGGATAAAAAGCCATGATACGTAAAATACTCGTTCCGGTCAGGGGTGACGGCAAAGGCGACAGTGTTATCGCTCATGCGGCAGTGCTGGCGCAAAACACCAACAGTCACATCGAGGTCACGCACTGTCGCGCGCGCCCGGAAGATATGATGCCGTACGGCGTTCCGGTGCCGAACATTTTGCGTAAGCAGATGCTTGAGCAGGCAAAACTCCTTGCCGACGCCGAAGAGAATGTTCTGATCGAAGAGTTTCGGGCTCTTGCAAAGAAGTTCAATCTGGTCATCGGCGCCGGCAACGGCGGCAAAGGCCCGACTGCGGAGTGGGTCGAGGAGGCGGGTCGTCAGGTTGACGTGATCCGCCAGCACGGGCGTCTCGCAGACGTCATCGTCGTGCCCAAGCCCGATATCGACCGCAACCTCGGCACGAATACCCTGAAGGCTGCCTTGTTCAATACCGGCCGGCCGGTTCTGATGGTCCCCGACAACAAGGAAGGACCGAAAAGCCTGGGTCGGAACGTGACGATTGCCTGGAACGGTTCCTTGGAATCGTCACGGGCTGTGACCATGACGCTTCCAATCCTGAGAAGCGCGAAGAAAGTCACGATCCTTTCTTCCGGCGGAGAGCCCGCAGCGGCTTCGGCGGAAAAACTGCAGGAATACCTGCGCGCGCATGAAATCGAATCAACCATTACCAGATTTTCCGGTTCCGGAAATGTCGGAAAATCACTCTTGTCATTGAGTGCCGAACTGGGAGCGGACTGTCTGATAATGGGCGCTTATGGCGACAGCCATGAACGCGAAACGGTCTTTGGCGGCAATACGCAACATGTTGTCGACAAGGCGGATATGCCGGTCATCCTGGTGCATTGAGGAGTGCACCGCCGATCGGCAATCCGAAGGGGGGAACGGGCCATCCCTAATAGAATTGGTCAGTGCGTCGCGACACTTTCGCGTCAATTATAGATTATCCAGGGAGGATAGTATGAATATCACTAAACGTACATTCGGCAAACTGGCCGCAGCGACCGCTTTCGCGTCGATGCTTGCCAGCTCCGTAGCAGCTTTCGAGCCCACCAAGCCGATCGACTTCGTCATCATGGCGGGTGCCGGCGGCGGTGCTGACCAGATCGCGCGGTTCCTGCAGTCTGTAGCCGAAAAGAAAGACCTGACCTCGCGTCCTCTGGTTCCTAACAACAAGGGCGGCGGTTCGGGCGCAGAAGCCCTGATCCTGCTGGATAACGCCAGCGATCCGGATCACACGATCCTGGTGACCCTGAACTCGTTCTTCACGACGCCGTTGCGCCAGGAAAACCTCGGGATCGACGTCACCACCTTCACGCCGGTTGCCATGATGGGCGTTGATCCGTTCGTTCTGTGGGTACACAAGGACAGCGGCATCACCTCTTTCGAGCAGTGGCTCGAAGAAGTCAAAAAAGGCGGCTACATCATGGGTGGCACCGGCACCGGGCAGGAAGACAGCCTGGTCATAACCTTCCTTAAGCAGACCTACGGTCTGGAAATCCAGTATATCCCGTACAGCGGCGGTGGAGATGTTGCCAAGGATCTGGCCGGTAAACAGATCATGGCTTCGGTAAACAACCCTGCCGAAACCAAAGGTTTCTACCAGAACGGTGATGTTGTGCCGCTGGTGGCCTTCTCTGACGAGCGTCTGGCAAACTTCCCCGACGTTCCGACGATCAAGGAAAAAGGCGAGGATTTCAGCTACTACAACCAGCGTGCAGTTGTTGGAGCACCCGGTATGTCCGCTGAGGCGGCCGAGTACTACCAGAACCTGTTTGCGACCATCTACGAAACCGAAGAATGGCAGGGCTACATGGAGTCTGAAAGCCTCTCGCCACTGTGGATGGATCCGGAGCAGCAGAAAGCCTATTGGGACCTTCAGATCGAAAACCACAAGAAACTGCTTGCCGCGATGGCTGCCGGATAAGGCAGCAGCGGTCAGCGATAAACATTCCATAGGTATTTAAGGGAGGGCCGAAATGCGGCTTGGTGAAATAATAACAGCGGGCGTATTGGCCCTTCTGTCCATCTATATGATGTGGAAGAGTACCGAACTGAATGTCGGGTATATCAAGGGCGAAGGCCCCGGTGGCGGGTTCTGGCCGTTCTGGCTGTCCGGAATCATGCTGATCTGTACCGGTTTTATCGCATTCAACTGGGTAAGGCGGTCTTCACCGCCTTCCCAATCCGAAGAGCCTCTTCTGGACCGCTACGGCAAGAAAATGCTGGTGCTGGTCGGCGGCGGCCTGTTCGGCTTCATCGCCCTTGTGAACATCATCTCGATGTATGGCGCGATGGCGGTTTTCCTGTTGTACTATCTGAGGTTTCTGGGGCGTCACAGCTGGACTTTGACGTTGATCCTTGTGACGTCGGTTCCGATATCGTTCTTCTTCTTCTTCGAAGGGCTGATGCGGATTACCATGCCAAAGGGCATGGAGTTCACGGAACCATTCTACAACATACTGTACTCAATCATCTACTAATCTCGCAGAGCCGCGTCTCGCGAATTAGGGGAAGGAACTTTCGATGGAAATTTTAGGGCTCCTGGCTGACGGCGTCTTTGTATCTCTCCAGCCGCTCAATATCTTGCTGATCCTGGTCGGGGTGACGCTTGGACTGTTCATTGGCGCCATGCCGGGATTGGGTTCGGTCAACGGCGTAGCCATTCTGCTGCCGATCACGTTTCTGGTGCCGCCGGGTTCGGCGATCATCTTTCTGGCGGCCATTTACTACGGCGCCATGTACGGCGGCGCGATCAGTTCGATCACGCTGGGCATCCCCGGGGCGTCAACCGCCGTCGCCACGACCTTTGACGGCAGGCCACTGGCGCTGAAGGGCAGGGCAAGCCTCGCGCTGGTCACAGCCGCTATCGCCTCCTTTATCGGCGGCAGCGTCGCAAACGTCCTGTTCACGATTTTTGCCCCATTGCTGGCCAAGGTCGCGCTCAGCTTCGGGCCGCCCGAGATCTTCGCCCTGATGATGCTCGCCTTCGCGACCTTTGTCGGACTCGGCGGCGACGACCTGCCAAAGACGATCCTGTCGATCTGTCTCGGTCTGGTCTTTGCGGCAGTGGGTTTCGACCAGATTTCAGGCGCTCCGCGTCTGGTATTCTTCGATATCTCAGGCTTCCTGCACGGCATCAACTTCCTGGTTCTGGCAATCGGCGTCTACGGTATCGGTGAAATGATCTGGACCATCGAAAGCACCAGAGGCGAAATCACCACGAGCGAAGCCAAGATGTCCATAAAAGGTATCGTCGCGGACTCCAAGGAAGGCATGCGTCGCGGCTGGAAGGGCACCACCATCGGGTCTTTCCTGGGCTTCTTTGTCGGCATCCTGCCGGCTGCCGGCGCGACGCCCGGCTCGCTGATGGCGTACGGCGTCACGAAAATGGTCTCCAAGACACCGAAAGAGTTCGGTGAAGGCCACCCCGGCGGCGTCGCCGCACCAGAGGCTGCGAACAACTCGGCTTCGACCGGCGCGATGCTGCCAATGCTGACCCTGGGCATTCCGGGGTCGCCGACGACGGCCATTCTGCTCGGCGGGATGGTGATCTGGGGCCTGACCCCCGGTCCGCGGCTGTTTGTGGATCAGCCGGATTTCGTTTGGGGCCTGATCGGATCGTTCTACGTTTCCAACGTCTTTGCGCTGCTGGTGAACCTGTCGTTCATCCCGCTGTTCATCTGGATGCTGCGGATGCCGTTCACCGTGCTGGCGCCGATGATTTTCATCCTTTCGGTCGTGGGTGGCTATGCTGCGACAACCGATATGCATGATGTCTGGCTGATGCTGATCTTCGGTCTGGGCGCATATTTCCTGCGCAAGCTGGATTATCCTCTGGCACCCGCCGTTCTGGCCATCGTTCTTGGCCCGATCGCCGAGCCCACGTTGCGGCAGTCGATGCTGTTGTCCTCGGGCGACGCGACGATCTTCTTCACTCGGCCGATCTCGGGTCCGATCATGATCATCGCGATCATTCTGATCCTGCTGCCCGCTTTCAAGCTGTTGAAAGACAAAATGAGCGGACCAAAGTCCAATCCGGCGGGATAGGATCTGCCGACCGGTCCGGTCAGCAAATCGATAAGAACATTCAAAGCGGAAATATCACATTTCCGCTTTGAATAATCAGGCAGAACCGTTCCCCGCAAACCCGGTTTGGAGGCGACAATGAAAAACGAAGCATCAGCCAAGAACACTGCGCCAAGCCTGACAGCCGGTTGGGCGGATCTGTGACTGCAAAGTCAAGAACAAGATAATGCCTGCGAAAAACCAGAAACCGGACGCCTGGAACCCGGGACTGAATTCCGAGATACCAGGCCGTCTGTTGCCGTTGGTGACGCTGTACCGGCCGGAAAATTCGGAAATCGATTACGCGGCCGCCAAAGAGGCAGCCGAATTTTGCGGGCTGAAACCGCATGAAATGATTGCGTTCAAAGTCAGCCGACTGGTTGTGCATGAACTGCTTATTCGCGTGACGGCGGATCTCTTTGTTCCCGACGGGCCAAGCTACGAGGAACTCGGGCTCAACATGCGCAGCATGGCGGGCCAGATCCTGACCAAGCACATCCAGCCTGAAATGAAGACGCTGGAGCAAAAATTCGAGGCGTTGAAAGAGGAAACCCGGCAAACGATCGGCGCCATTCTGGATCGCGACATTTACAAGCGGCATGCACCGCCGGCCGCTGCGGAAAGAACCGGTTTTCTTGCCCGGCTTCTCGGCAGGAAACCGGCGCCATCCGCGACCGAGCATCCGGAAATTCTGGCACTTGCCGATTGGAAGGCCGCGGCAGCGACCAGCAAGGACCCCCTTGAGGGCGCCTGCCTCAGGAGCCTGCTGACTGTTGTCGGCAGCATGGTCGGCATGCGGGGCCGCCTGTTCGCGGACAAGGACATGGTCTGCCGCTTTGCCACGAACATGGTGTGCAACACCTATGGCAGCGAAAAGGTCGGTCAATGGATCGAACCGATTATCGCCAGGGCGGCAAAGGCCGAAGGCTATCGGTTCCTGCCGCACCAGGCGTCGCCGTTCTTCATGAATGTGAAAGGCGCTTCCGCCGCGGGCAAGAGCACCATTCGCCCGCTGCAAAGAAAACTGGCCGAAAAGCTGAATATTCCCTGGGAAGACTTCGCCCTGATCAGCCCGGACTACTGGCGGAAATTCTTGCTTGACTACGACAGCCTCGGCGATGATTTCAAATATGCCGCCATGCTCACCGGACAGGAACTCGAGATCATCGACAAGAAGCTGGACCGCTATATGGGCGAAAAGGCCGCCAACGGGAAAATGCCGCATCTGCTGATCGACAGGTTCCGCTTCGACAGTTTTTCGCCGTCGCCGGACCAACAGGCGGAAAGCACCCTGCTCAGCCGGTTCGGCGATACCGTGTACCTGTTCTTTATCATCACGCCGCCGAGCGAAACGGTCGAGCGCGCCTGGAAGAGGGGTATCGAAACGGGCCGTTACAAGGCTGTCGACGATCTGTTGTACCACAACATCGAGGCCTACACCGGCCTGCCGCAGTTGTTCTTTTCCTGGGTGACGACAAAGCGGCAGAAAATCCACTTCGAGTTTCTTGACAACAGCGTTCCGCACGGCGCGTTGCCGCGAACCGTCGCATTCGGATGGAACGACAAGATCACCATTCTGGACGCGGCCTACATGCGCAACATCAACCGGTACCAGAACGTCAACATAGAGGCGCGGCGGCCCGAGGATGTTCTTGTGGACACGGATAAGAGCGGCGGCGATTTCGTGGCCGATTGTATCGAGATCATTCCGAACGTGACGATTGCGGACGGCAAGACGCTCGAGGTTCTGGGCCAGACGGTTGGCCGTCACTGGGTCTATCACAAGGAAGGCGCCATAGAGGATTCCGTGCTCTCGGCCGGCAAGGATACCGATGCGGCCAAGGCGGATGCGCCGGCGGAACCGGTGGATTTCGCCGAGGAGAGGAAATTCACTGTCGGAGCTTGGGAAAGCAACGGCTGGTGAAGGTCGCATTTCAGAAACGGCGCCGGTGCCGGATCCGGCGGTTGCAGCAAAAAGATAACGCTTGAACGAGGGAAGAAACTGATGCGCATAGGGACTCCGAAAGAAATTTTCAGCGGCGAGGGGCGTGTTGCGATGACGCCGGAGAGCGCGGTTGTCCTGCAGAAGCTCGGGCATGAGTGTTTCATCGAGGCGGGTGCGGGGCAGGGCGCCGGGTTTTCGGACCAGGCGTACAGGGACAAGGGC
>JBFIHV010000149.1:0-6543 GCA_041601595.1 Amylibacter sp.
CGCGCAGAGCAAACAGCTTTTCCTTCGGCGCATCGACGGGCGTGTATTTTCGCTCCGGCGCAAACGGAAATTTGGCCGCGGGACCGAAAACGTGGCAATGGGCATCCACGGCCCCTGCCGGAGGCCTGAAGTCCGGCACCTTGGGGTTCGGGTGGAATGGCCGATATTCGTCTGTCATTCGGCACCCCCCGATACAGGGCCAAACGGCGGCGCTGGAAATACAAATCCATCCATCAGCTTGCGCGCGGTGCGCAAGACCTCGGCGCGCGCGACCTGCCCGTCCTTGTCCAGATAGCCGACAACCGTCAGTTCGCCCGTCGGGTGTTCGATCGAAAGGTCTTTCTGTTCGCCTTCCGGAATTGCGGCCAGATCGCTGCCGACGGCACCCGGCGTCAGGCAAGCGGTCGCAACGCTGACGGCGCCCAGAACGCCGATTGTCTTGTGGCAGCGATGCGGGATGAAGGTCCGCGTGGAGATCGCTCCACCAGATCGTGGCGCGCTTACCATAGTCATTTTCGGCACCGACTTTTGGCGCACATCGCCAAGGTTCATCATCGGACCCGCCTTCAGGCGAATGGCCTCCAGCCGCGCCCGCAAGTCCTGGTTCTCTTCCAGTTCCGCCGGGCTTTCGGTTCCCGAGATGCCCATATCCGAGGCCCGCAGGATGACGCAGGGCATGCCGTTGTCGATGCAGGTGACCTCGATACCTTCGATGGTGTCCGTGACGTTTCCGGTCGGCAGCAAAGCGCCACAGGTGGACCCTGCGGTATCCTTGAACAGGATCGGCACCGGTGCGGCATGGCCCGGAACGCCATCGATCCGCGCCGCGCCGGCATAATCGACGCGCCCGCCGGGTGTATTCACCCGCGCCACGGCGATCTGGCCGGTGTTTACCAAAAAGATCGTGACGGGCGTTTCACCGTCCTGCGCTTCGACCAGTCCGCGCTCGATTGCGAACGGGCCGATACCGGCGAGGATATTGCCGCAGTTCTGTGCATCGGTGACGATCGGCTGATCCACGAAGACCTGCAAGAACAGGTAGTCCACATCGACGCCTTCGCGTTCGGACGGCGCGACGACGCCGACTTTCGATGTCAGCGGGTCAGCTCCGCCCATTCCGTCGATCTGGCGCGGATCAGGGGACCCCATCACCCCCAGCAACAGCGTGTCCCGCGCCGCAGCATCGGCCGGCAAGTCGGACGCAAGGAAGTAGCCGCCTTTCGACGTGCCTCCCCGCATCCACATGCAACGCACCCCGTCAGACATATTTGAGGCCTTTCTCCGCCAGCCTCGGGCGCATGTTGTAGATATCCAGCCCCAACTCGCCCGACGACAATCGCGCGCGCTTGCCTTCTTCGGCATCCATGCGTTCCTGCGCCGCCGACATTACAGTTTCCGCATCGGCGAAAGGAACGACGCAGACGCCATCGTCGTCTGCGACAATGACATCGCCGGGATTTACCGCCGCGCCGGCGCAGACGATGGGCACGTTCACGCTGCCGATCGTTTCCTTCACCGTACCCTGCGCGGAAATCGCCGTCGACCATGTGCCAAAACCCATTTCGCGCAAATCGCGGGTATCCCGGACACCGGCATCGATCACGATAGCCCTGCAACCACGCGCCATGGCCGAGGTCGCCAGCAGGTCGCCGAAATACCCCATGTCGCAGGGTGCAGTGGGTGCCAAGACCATGATGTCGCCTTCCTGCAATTGCTCGATGGCGACATGGATCATCCAGTTATCACCCGGCGCGGCCGAGATCGTGACCGCGGGACCGGCAATCGACAGCCCCTGCTGGATTGGACGCATGTTCGCGTGCATCAGTCCGGTCCGGCCCTGCGCCTCATGAACGTTCGCCACCCCAGCCTGACCCAGCCGCATGATGACTACGGGGTTTGCGCGATTGATTTTCTGGACAACTACATGCATCTCAATGCTCCTTCTTGACTGGCGGCGTTCCGTGCGTATGAAACGTTTCAATCGTCTTCAGCCCCCAGGCCTGTCCCTTCTTGCGGTCCGCCTCCGTCCAGACCACCGGCTCCCAGTCGGGCGCGAGGATCAGGCGGGCGCCGGCATTGGCCAATTCCACCCTGTTTCCGGCGGGCTCCCAGACATAGAGGAAGAACGTCCCCTGAATGGCGTGCTTGTGCGGTCCGGTCTCGATATGGACACCGTTTTCAAGAAAGATGTCGGCGGCCCGCAGAATGTCATCGCGCTGGTCGGCGGCATAGGTGACGTGATGCAATCGACCGTCGCCTCCGCCGTGCTCTTCTGTACAGGCCAGATCGTAGGTCTTGTTGTTTACGGTAAACCAGCACCCGCCCAGACGCCCGTTATCCAACTGGATCATCTCGGTCACTTTCGACCCCAGACAGGTTTCCATGAATTCGCGGAATTCGGTCACATCCCGAGCCAGCAGGTTCAGGTGATCCAGCCGTCTGGGGCAGGCTCCACGCCCATGAAACCGCTGCGCCACGTTTTTCAAAGCAGGCTTTTCCTCTGGCGGCGGCACATAGCGGTTCGTGTTCCAATAGATCTCGAACACATGGCCGAACGGGTCCTCGAAACGAAAGGCACGCCCGTGCCCGAGGTCGCCCTCGACCCACCCCAGACACTTGAACCGGCTGGCCTCGATCGCCGCGACGCGACGCTCCAGCGCTTCTTCCGAGGACGCCCGATAGGCTATATGGCCTACGCCCGTCGTATGATGATGCGTCAGCTTGAGGCTGTGGAATTCGTAATCGTCCCAGGCGCGCAGATATGCGCTGGTTTCGTCCTGATCCGTCAGGGTCAGCCCGTAAACGCGGGTAAAGAAATCGAGGCTTTCGTCGAACCTGTCCGTATAGACCTCGACATGTCCCAAATGCGCGATATCGCTCATAGCTCATCCACCGTTCGCGGGAATATCGACTGGAAACCTTCGGCGTATTTGCAGTCACGCCCGCCAGACTGGCCGCCGGAGTTGCGCTTGAAGTGGTTGGCGCGTTGCTGCGCGACGCGCGTATAAAACTCCCACAGGTGCTCCTGCCCCTGCATGCACTCGATAGCGGCGCGCTTCTTGTCCCAGACCGGTGTGATGTCGAGGAACGTGTCCGGCTTCCAGCCCATCTGCTCAGTCTGATGCGGCTCGAACAGGTACAGCTGCGGCGCACCCAGAACCTTTTCCCCGGGATTATGTCCCCAGCCCTGAGCCACCATACGGCATTCCAGAGCCACCTGCGTCGCATACATGTGATCGGTATTATAAGGATCATAGGTCGAATGGCAGAGCATGAAATCCGGTTGCACCTTGCGGATCACATCGACCAGCCTGAATTTCGCGTCGCGGTCCATTTCAAGCGGGTAATCACCCAGATCGAAGAACTGGATGTCGTGAACATCCAGAGCCTTGGCCGCGTTTTCGGCCTCGACCCGGCGCGCCGCCTTGACTTTCTCCAGTGTCATGCCCTGCTGTTTCCACAGCTTGGCGCTTTCACCTCTTTCGCCGTAGGACAGGCAAACAACGGTGACGTCATATCCAAGGCCCTGATGCAAGGCAATCGCCCCGCCGCAGCGCCAGACAAAATCGGCGGAATGCGCGGAAATCACCAGCGCTGACTTTGAATCCGACATGAATTTCTCCCCCTTTTCGAGCTTTCTCTCAGAATGCCATGGAAGCGCTCGATTCTTCTATTTCAAAGAAGCGTAAAGCTGATAAGTTTTTGATATAGACTTCGGAATGCAGAAGGTATCGTGAACTTGGATGCGTCATTTTTCAACCTGCGGCACCTGCGTGCCTTCCAGGAGGTCGGCACATCTGGCCGGCTGTCTCTGGCGGCCGACAGGATCAACTTTTCCCAGCCGGCCGTCACGCAGGCGATAGCCAAACTTGAAACGCTCATAGGTCGCCAACTTTTTATCCGCCGTCCGGCCGGAATGTTTCTGACCGCGGAGGGAGAACTGTTTTATAACCGGACGGGCCGCGCATTGGCCTTGTTGAAGGATGGCTGCGATCAGGTCGTCCAGAGCCGGAAGTCCAAGGTGGTTGGCAGGGACAGGGCCTTTTATCGTCAAATAACCAGCACCCATCTGCGCTCTCTGATCGCGGTCGGCCGGCACAGGAGCTTTTCGCACGCGGCGCGGGAAACGGGAACATCGCAACCTTCCCTGCACCGGGCGGCACGAGAGCTGGAGCAGATGTCCGCCGTGGAATTCTACATCAGGACCCCGCAAGGCATTACCCTGAGCAAACCGGCGGCCGAGCTTGCCCGTTTCGCGCAACTCGCGTTTTCGGAGCTTCGGCAAGGACTGGACGAAATCACCGCATTGCACGGCACCGACATCTCTGTCCTGGCATTCGGCACCCTGCCACTTGCCCGCAGTTTTATCCTGCCGAAGGCAATCAACCGGATCACAATGGAAAGGCCCGGCCTGACGATCAAGGTCATCGACGGTCCCTACCCCGACCAGTTGAACGCGCTGCGCCACGGCGAGATCGATTTTCTGGTCGGAGCGCTGCGGGAACCGGCGCCGTTCGACGATGTCCGGGAAGAAAAGCTCTTCGAGGACAATCTCGCGGTCATTGCGCGAACCGGTCACCCCTTGATGGAGCGCGGCGACATATCCTTTTCCGACCTTCTTGCTTTTCCCTGGGTCGTGCCCCGGCCAGGAACCCCGACCCGCCACCATTTCGACAAGGTGCTGTCCGCATCAGGAGCCGCGCCGGAGACACAGATTATCGAGTCCAGTTCCCTCGTCCTGATCCGCGGCCTGTTGCTTGGCAGCGACCGGCTGACGCTTTTGTCCCGCCAACAGGTCTTGACGGAGCTTGAGCAGAACCAATTGTGTACGCTACCCGTAAAACTGAGCGACACCGAACGCGCCATCGGATTCACAACGCGTTGCAACTGGCAACCGACGGGTGCGCAAAAGCTCCTCATGAATCTGATCAGAGACGTTTCTGCCACGCCCGTGATCTAGGGGAATCTAGGGGAGCCATGTCCGACTACCATCATGGAATAAGAGATCAGTTCCCTGAAAGCGGCGCTCAAAGGGTGCTGGCAGACACTAATAACTCAAGAACCTAGAGGGCCTCGGGGTTGATCACATGAATCGGTTTTCCGGCCCTATAGGCAACGACCTGATCGAAAATGTCGGAAAACTGCAACTCGAACTCGTCCTCGGTGACAAAACCGATATGCGGCGTGCCGGTCAGCCTCGGGTGATTGGCCAGCGGATCGTCGGGCCAGGTAATCGGTTCTTTGTCGAACACGTCTATCGCCGCCATGCCCGGACGACCGGCGTCAAGCGCGCTCAGCAAGGCTCCCGGTTCGATCAGGCCCGCGCGCGAGGTGTTGACGAACAAGGCATCGTCCCGCATGGCCGCCAGATCTGCGGCGGTGATAATCCCCTTGGTCTCGGGCTTCAGGCGCACGTGGATGCTGACGACATCAGGCTTCGAGAAGAACGCCTCGCGGCTCTCGGCAACGGTGGCACCGTCGGCACGGGCGCGTTCACGGCCTGCCTCGGACCCCCACCAAACCACCTTCATGCCAAAGGCATCGGCATATCCCGCGACCGCTTTCGCGATCCGGCCATACCCGAAAAGACCAAGGGTCCGGCCATGCAATGTCTTGCCGACGCCCATTTGCCAGTTGCCGGATTGCAGGCTTTGCATTTGCCGGGGAATTTGGCGCATCGCGGCCAGTATCAGGGCCCAGGTATGCTCGGCTGCGGCAAAAGACGGCGTGCCCGCATGCATGTTCGAACACAGCAGCACGCCGTTTCGCGTACAGGCCTCGACGTCCACATGGGGATAGACGCTGCGCTGGCTGATCAGCTTCAACTTCGGCAGCCGGTCCAGCAATTCCGCCGTGATCCGCGTGCGTTCACGAAACAGAACGATCGCGTCAAAGTCTTTCAGCCTCTCTGCCAAAGCGTCCGTTTCCTGCACATGATCCGTGAATACGGTCACATCGATGCCGTCGAGTTTACGGAAGCAAGGCAAGCCTTTGAGCGTGTCGAACCAGTCGTCCAGAATTGCAAGTTTCATCGGCTTTCGACCCTGTTCCCGCGCATTGGTGTCCTCGGCGTCGCGATAAAGAACTCCGTATCCAGTGCGCGCAAGGCGCTGGCCACTTTGGATCGCTCTGCCAACAGGTAATTGAACTGCGCATCGCATCCCGAAACCGGTGTCGGATAGGATGAAATCTCTGATGCCAGCTCGCGCTGAGCCGTTTTCAGTGCCTGCTGTGCAAGCTGAAGGGATCTCCTGAAATCACTGTGCATAAACCTGACTCCAATGGTTTAGTATACCTTTGTATACTCTTTATTCGCTCCTGAATCAATCCCTCACCACGCCCGTCATTGGAAGAAAAATCAACGCAAAAGCCTGGCATTCCCAATCATCAAACCCTGTCAAGCGCGGCAACACGCGGCTTCTGTGCTTCGGCGACAAGAGCCGCGAGCCGGTAGAAGCCATGCACCATTTTCGTGAATGGCAGCAGCAGGAAAAAGGCCAGAACGGACGAAAGGTGCAGGGCCAGCAGCGCCGGAACCATGCC
>JBFIHV010000150.1:0-6512 GCA_041601595.1 Amylibacter sp.
AGGTGGCCGTTGGCATAGGGCGGGCCGTCGTGCAGCACGAAGCTGTCGCGGCCCTGTTTTTCGCGCAGGCGGTCATAGATGCCGATCCGCGCCCAGCGCTCCAGCCATTCCGGCTCACGTTTCGGCAGGCCCGCGCGCATCGGAAAGTCGGTTTTCGGCAGGTTCAGAGTATCTTTGTAGTCAGGCGTTTCAGCACACATGTGTCTTGGTCCGGTATTGGGAAGTCATTGGGATAAGGTCGGCGCGGAGCGTCCATACGCCTGTTCCCGGCGGCTCGGAAGCTCAGAGCGCCGGGTAAATAATTCGAATGATAATGCCGAATATGGGTCCCATAGCGTCGCTTATATAACCGGCGTCAACGAGGGTCCAGTCAGGAATTCACCTGATTGCCTCCGGCCTGCTTGCCGAAAAACCCTGTCAGCGCGCGTTTCATGATCGCGGTGATGGTCGGGCGTTTCCGCGCGGTGAACGGCATCGGGCGGCAGACCTCCAGCGCGGCGATGCCGACGCGGGCGGTCAGCGCCCCGTTCACGACGCCCTCGCCAAAGCGGCGGCTGACCTTGGACAGGACGCCGCCGCCCGCAATCGTGCCGATCAGGTCGTCGCTGATCGCAACCGCCCCTGTCGCCACCAGATGCGCGGCCACGGCGCGCATCAGGCGCCACGACCCCAGGCGGCCGGAACGCCCGCCATAGACCTCTGCGATCCGCCGCACCATGCGGACATTTGCAAACAGCGCGATCACCACGTCTGCCATGGCCAGCGGCACAATCGCCGTGGCTGTCGCAACCTGTCGGGCCGCGGACTCGATTTCCTTTCGCGCCTGTTCATCCAGCGGGGTCAGCAGGCCGACCTCGGTTACGTGCAATACGTCGGCGGCGGTCAAGGCATCCTGTATCCGGCCGGTCAGCCGGTCGGCTTCCCAGCGCAGTTCCGGACGGTCCTCATAGAACTTCCGCAGTGTATTGGAGAATTCCAGCGCATCACTGCGCGTGCCCGACTGGCAGAGAGCATAGGCCCGTTTCAGTGCGTCCACCTTGCGCAGGCGCAGCATCGCGGCGAGTTCCCCGGCGGCAAAAACCAGCAGACCGGCCAGCAGGACGGCGATCAGCGCGAGCACTCCGCGCCCTATCCAGATATTCCGCTGCATCATGCCGGCGGCGAAATCCCAGAAGGCGACGCTGACCATCACGCCGAGCAGCAGGGTCAGGGCGCTCCAGAACAGCCGCACCAGCAGCGACGGCTTGCGCGCTGTCATGGCCGCGACGGTTTTCATGGCCTGTCCGCGCGGCATCGGCAGGTCGGGTTCCGGCACGGGCGGCGCCTCTGCCGGGCCGGATTTCGCCGGCTCTGTGTCTTGCAGTTCGATCAGAACCGGTTTCTTCAACTCTGGCTTCGTCATTTCAACCTGTCTCCGATCAGGAACTCGGCGGCCCGGTCCAGCCGGATATGCGGCGGCCCGTCACCGGGTTTCAGGGATAGTCTGGCGGGCCGGAACGACATCATCGCATAGTCGCCGTTCAGCCACCGCGATACCTCGCCATTGGCGCCGGATACCATTTCGCGCGGGTCGGAAGGCAGTTCGCCGGGGTACATCGCGACCTGCTTGCCGCTGTCCAGCAGGGTGCCGCGGACGCAATCGAGCGCCGTTCCGTCATGCTGCACGGTTTCCTCGACCGTGGTGCGCAGGCTGGCGATCGCCATGCTGGCCGTTGTTGCGCCCGAGATATCGGCGCGATCCTTGGCCTGCCGCAACAAGGCCTGCATGAAACCCGTCAGCGCGGGATGCTGGGTGTGATGCAGGTGGTCGGCCTTGGTGGCGGCGAACAGAATGCGTTCCACCCGCTTGCCGAGGATGGAGGAAAGCCAGGTGTTCCGGCCGGGCCTGAAACAGCGCAGAACATCGGTCATCGCGTCGCGCAGGTCGGCAATTGCCGCGGGACCGGCATGCAGCGCGCCCAGCGCGTCGACCAGCACGATCTGGCGATCCATGCGGGCAAAATGATCGGTGAAGAACGGCTTCACGACCTTGGACTTGTAGGCTTCGAACCGCCGGTCAAAGGCCCGCATCATCGAGTTCCGCGCACCCCGTTCACCAGCGGGCAGCGGGCTGAAGGTCAGCGCCGGAGAGCCTTCCAGATCGCCCGGCATAAGAAACCGGCCCGGCGCGCAGGCGGAGAGGCCGGTGGCGCGGCAGGCACGCAGATAACCGGTAAAGGCGGAGGCCAGACGCTGGGCCATTGCCTCGTCCAGTTCCGCATCGCCTTGCACCTGTTCGACCAGGTCCAGCCACTCCGCCGCCATGGCCGCGCGGCTCTTGCTCTGCGCCTTGGCGATGGCGTCCTTGGAAAACTCGGCGAAAGACTGGTTGAGCAGCGGCAGGTCCAGCAGCCACTCGCCCGGGTAATCGACGATATCCAGATGCACGGTACGCGGCCCCCACACGCCGGACAGCATGCCACTTGGCTGGACGCGGAAGGACAGGCGCAACTGGCTGATCGACCGGGTCGAGGTCGGCCATTCCGGTTCGGCCCCCGTCATTTTCGCCAGATGGGTTTCGTAATCGAAGCGGGGCACCAGATCGTCGGGTTGCGGTTGCAGATATACGGAAAGAATGCGCCCCTCGGCCTCTGCCGACAGGCGCAGCATGCGGCCGCGATCCAGCAGGTTGGCGACCAGCGATGTGATGAACACGGTCTTGCCCGACCGCGACAGGCCGGTCACGCCCAGCCGGACGACGGGTTCGAACAAGGCCTCGCTCACCTCGTCCACGGTCTTTTCCGCCTGACGGACAATCCCGTCAACAATGCTTCCGATGCCCAAATCCAGCGTCCTTTTGCGTGTCGTCAACTATGTATGCAATCCGTTCCCGGATTTATAGGGGATTGGCAAAATGCTTCCCGTTCGATAGTGCGGAAACATGCCACGCTATGCACTGAAAATCGAATACAAGGGAACGTCCTTCGCCGGCTGGCAGCGCCAGAAGGACCATCCCTCCGTGCAGCAATCCATCGAGGAGGCGCTGGCGAAAATGGATGCGGAGGCTCCCCTGATACAGGGCGCGGGCCGCACCGATGCCGGCGTTCACGCGACGGGTCAGGTTGCGCATTTCGACCTGACCAGGGACTGGGATGCCTACCGGTTGTCCGAAGGGCTGAACTATCACCTGCGGCCCGCGCCGGTGGCCGTCGTTGCCGCCGCAAAAGTCGCCGACGACTTCCACGCCCGGTTTTCCGCCATCAAACGCCGCTATCTGTTCCGGCTTGTCAGCCGCCGCGCGCCCATGGTGCTGGAAAGCGATCTGGTCTGGCACATCCGCCACGAACTGGACGCAGGCGCCATGCAAGCCGCTGCGAACCACCTGCTCGGCAGCCACGATTTCACCACGTTCCGCTCGACGATCTGCCAGGCCAAAAGTCCTGTGAAGACGCTGGACCGGCTGGAGGTCGAGACCCTGCCGCTGCAACACGGCACCGAGTACCGGTTTCACGTGGAGGCCCGCAGCTTTCTGCACAATCAGGTGCGCAGTTTCGTCGGCACGCTGGAACGCGTCGGCGCCGGCTCCTGGGAACCGGACGATGTCAGGCATGCGCTCAGGGCACGCGACCGCGCCGCCTGCGGTCCGGTCTGTCCGCCGCAAGGCCTGTACCTCGCCGAGGTCAGATACCCGCAGGACCCCTTCTGAAAATCGCAGGTTCCGGCAACGGCCTTACCGACCGCAAGACGCCGCGATTTCCCGCGGCAGGCATTAATTCAATGTCTCAAAAGAAATATAGGATTCCGAAAAGTATGATATAAGGCACCTCGATTATAAAGAGGGATCGAAAATGCTTTATGTTCTCAAATTCATCCATATTTTCGCGCTGGTTTTCGGTGCCGGATCCGGCATTACCAACGGCATTCTGGCATCGAGAATAATCAGGAACCCGAACCCCGGGCCACCACCGGAAATGGTCGTGGGCCTGATGAAGACCATGGGCAAGATCGGTCCGATCGCAATGATCCTGCTTTGGCTCAGCGGCCTGGGACTCGTGTTCGTGGAATACGGGACCCTCGACATCGGCCTGTTGTTCTACCTGAAGCTCGCAGGCGCGACCCTGGCCCTAGTGACGGTCTTGTACATCGCCAGGACAGCCATGCAGGCAGAGGCGGCGGGCGTGCCGCCGGACCTGAGAAAGATAAAGAAACTGTCCCATGTGGTCTGGCTCGGCGTCATCACCGCAGTCATTTCCGCGGTTGTGATGTTCAACTAGACATTCTTCGGAACTTGATGCCTGTTTGATCCAAATCATGGCGGGCAGATGCCGGACCTGCGATCCTTCACAAGATGCAAAGACGGAGGTGGCTTTGACGTGCAAAGAAACTGTGCTTGCGGCCGTGCTGTTGGCCGTGTCACCCATATCTGCACTGGCCGATGGCGGGAGCGGTGACGTGGATTCGACAGCGATCACAGGCATTATGCGCGACATGGGTGCGGACGCTGTCAGAGGGCGTCTGTTATTCTCGGAAAAGGGCTGCGTTCTTTGCCATTCCGTCAATGGCGTGGGCGGTGAGGATGCTGCTCCGCTGGATGCAAGTGGCATGCAGAAACACATGAACCCGTTCGACCTTGCCGCCAAGATGTGGGCGATGGCGCCTTACATGATCGAAGCGCAGGAGGCGGAAATGGGTGGGCAGATCCTGTTCAGCGGCAGGGAGCTCGGCGATATCGTCGCGTTCCTGCACAACGAGGCGGAACAGCACAAATTCGCCGAAGACACGTTGCCGGTCTATATTCGCGAAATTCTGCGACAGGGCCGTGAATGAACCCGGCCCTTACAGAGATGCCAAGGGGCGATCACAATCAACTTTTGAAGGATATGAATCATGGCTGATATTACATACAAAACCGTTTTGACGACCGGTTGCCTGTTATTCCCGGCGGGCATTGCCGCGGCGCAACCGCTCGACGGGCGGGACGGTTACTATCATCACATGTGGGGAGACGGCTACGGCTTCATGGGCGGTGGCATCATGCTGCTGAGCTGGCTGGCCATCATTCTGCTGGTCGTCGTGGCGGTCAAATGGCTCATGGACCGCGATGGCACCAAAAGCAGTTCCTCCTCGGCCTTGGAAACGCTGAAAATGCGGTTTGCCAAGGGCGAGATCGACGCAGAGGAATATGAAACCCGGCGCAAGTTGCTGGAGGGCTGACCCGGCGGGACGGCTCGCCTCAGCCGGACTGTCCCGATTGGGACCGTGCGACCAGAAGCATCGCCAGAACCGCGCCTGCGGCGTTGAAAACCAGATCCAGCGCCGTGTTGTAATAGCCGCCGACATTGGTTTCCGGCATCATGACGACGGCCGAGAACTCTATCATTTCGTTCACGGCGCCCAGCCCGATGGAGGCGAGCGCCGCATAGGTGTATATTGACCAGGTGCCGAGCATAACCGGGAAATGGCGCGCCAGAAGGTGGTATAGCAACCATGCGGTGACGCCGAACCCATAGGCGTGGATGACCTGATCGTATTTCAGGATGCGGAATTCTCCGTCACCGGCGATGTCGATCAGCCGGAGCGAATAGAGCACGGACTCCCCGACGGGTATGCCGCCGCCGGCCATATGCGCCAGCCCCCAGAAGGTCAGCGCCCAGAGCATGGGAACCGGAAATTCGGCCTTTCTGACGCTCAGCCCGACCAACGCGATCAACACCAGCATTGTCACCACATAGAGGATGAACTCGTAGTTTTCGCGGCTTAGGAACCAGACCGTAAACCCGGCGACATACAATAGGGTAAATCCAAGAACGGCCCATTCTGCGGGATAGATTCGGCGCTTCTCTGGCTTCATGACTTGCGGTCCCTGCGGAAAAATCGGTTTGCATTCAACTCTTTCAGGTCCACTATCCGCGACATCGCCGTTTAAATCAAAGAAAACCGCAGGCCTCAGCGCATCGCCCGAAAGGTTGTGGCCGACGCGCCAGATCCGGCAGGACCGCTTTCCGGGATTCAAACCTCGGACGGTTGAACGAGCAGGGCGCGAAAATCGTTTACGTTCGTCAGGGTCGGGCCGGTCACGACCTGATCGCCGAGCGCGCCGAAGAACGTATGGCTGTCGCTGCGCCTCAGTACATCGGCGGGGTCGAGGCCAAGCGCCTGCGCCCGCGACAGAGTGTCAGGACCGGCCAGCGCTCCCGCCACCTCTGCCGCACCATCCACGCCGTCCGTATCACATGCGACAAGGTAGATGCCCGTTTGGCCGCCGAGTTCCATGGCCGCCGCCAGCGCGAACTCGGCATTCGGCCCGCCGACGCCGCCCCCCCAGCCCGAAACCGTGCATTCGCCGCCTGAAAGCAACAATACGGGCGGATCTTTCGGATCAAGCCCCCGCTGCATGGATTTCGCGAGTTCAGCCTGGCGTTTGCCTTCTTGGCGGGCCTCGCCCTCGATCGCATCGCCGAGAATCTGCACCCGGATACCGCGGCCTTCGGCCAGCTGCCGCGCGGCCTGCAAGGACTGCGAAGGCGCAGAGA
>JBFIHV010000151.1:0-6498 GCA_041601595.1 Amylibacter sp.
AAATGGAGGCGAGTACCGGAATCGAACCGGTGTACACGGATTTGCAATCCGCTGCGTCACCACTCCGCCAACTCGCCGCCTGTGGTATTGCAAGCCTATAGCAACGCCAAAACGCGCGTGCAAGATCAAACAGGTTCGCGGGGCGGTAAAGGCCTTCGGTTTGAAGGGACGTGAATAAACTTCGCGGTCGCAGCGCGGTCTGATTGCGGTTCGTGCAATTTTCGCGCTATCTGGATATATACAGCCTCAGTGTCCAAGCTGCGGCCGTCAGAGGGCATTGCATGGCAAAAGCGATCATGATTCAGGGGGCAGGGTCCAACGTCGGCAAATCCGTCGTCGTTGCGGGGCTGGCGCGGGCCTTTTCCAACCGCGGCCTGACTGTGCGCCCGTTCAAGCCCCAAAACATGTCGAACAACGCTGCCGTTACCGGCGACGGAGGAGAGATCGGCCGCGCGCAGGCCTTGCAGGCGCGCGCCTGCCGCGCCACGCCGCACACCGATATGAACCCCGTCTTGCTCAAGCCCGAGACAGAGACCGGTGCGCAGGTTGTCGTGCAGGGTCGCCGCCTGACGACGGTCAGGGCGCGGGACTATGCCAAGTTGAAGACAACTCTGATGCCGGCGGTCATGGACAGTTTCCTCCGGCTCGCAGAGGGCGCGGACCTCGTGTTGGTCGAAGGCGCCGGCAGTCCGGCGGAAATCAACCTGCGTGCAGGAGATATTGCGAACATGGGGTTTGCCGAAGCCGCGAATGTCCCCGTGATCCTGATAGGAGACATCGATCGCGGCGGGGTGATCGCACAGCTCGTCGGGACCCATGTGGTGCTGGACGGACCCGATCGCGACCTGATCAAGGGCTTTCTGATCAACAAGTTTCGCGGGGACGTGACGCTCTTCGATGACGGTGTGAAGGCGATAAAGGAGCGCACCGGCTGGCAAGCGCTGGGTGTGCTGCCGTGGTTCGCTAATGCGTCAAGACTGCCGGCCGAAGACGCGGCGGATCTGCCCGCCACCCCGGCGCGCGACGGTTTCCGGATCGCCGTGCCAAAACTGTCGCGCATCGCCAATTTCGATGATCTGGATCCGCTGAAACTGGAACCCGGCGTATCCGTCCAGATCGTCGGTCCGGGGCAGGCCCTGCCTGCGGATGCGGACCTGATCTTGCTGCCGGGGACAAAATCCACCGTCGGTGACCTCAACTATATGCGAGAGCAGGGCTGGGACATCGACGTTGTCTCGCATGTCCGGCGCGGCGGCCGTGTCTTGGGGATTTGCGGCGGTTATCAGATGCTTGGCAAGACAATCGAGGACCCGCAGGGCATCGAGGGCATGGCCGGAAGCCATCCGGGGCTCGGCCTTCTGGATGTTACCACGGTGATGCATCCGCAGAAAACCCTGACGGAAGTCACCGCGTGCCATGTCGGTTCTGCGCAGGCGGTTTCCGGCTATGAAATCCATATCGGACAGACCACCGGCCCGGACTGCGACAATCACTGGCTGACGGTCGGGGGGCAACCGCATGGGGCGGCCTCTCCGGACGGTCGGGTGAAGGGGTGCTATCTGCACGGTCTGTTTGCAGCGGATGCATTCAGGGCGCATTTCCTGCGCGACATGGGAGTGCAAACCAGCGGGCTGGAATTCGACCGGACGATTGACCGGACGCTGGATGAACTGGCCACACATCTGGAGGCGCACCTGGACCTGGACGCGATACTGGCGCTGGCCGGGACTGTGCGCGGTTAGTTTTCCGAGCGCGCCTTTTCCAGCGCGGCTCGTATTTCATCACGCACGATCTTGCGGATATTGAGCGTGATATTCTCGCCCCAGGCGGCCTGCAATTCGGCCTGGATCAGATCGTAGACCTTCACGAGAATTTCGTCTTCATCTATGTCCAGCGCGGCGAAGACGTTTTCCGGCGGAACATCCGGGGCCGTTTCGGTTTTGTGGTCCGGTTCATGTTCGCGCCCGGCCGGCATGCCGGCGGAAGCGGGCTCGAACTCCGTGAGGGCCTCAGGTTCAGGTTCTCCTGTTGGCACGGCCTCCGCCTCCGGCGCCTCGGTCAGGGATGCCAGAGGCTCGTCTGAGGCCTCTTCCTGTTCTTCGCCGTCATACCCGTCATCGAGATGCGGCTCGAATGCCGGATAATCGCTATGATCGGGAGGTTCGGCGGCAAAATCAGGTGCCTCGTCGGGCGCTTCCAAACTCGCGGCCTCGTGGCTTTCCGGCGTGCGCGACACGTACATTTCCGTTTCGGAAGTATCGACGGACCATTCGGGCGCCTGCGGTTCAACTTCATTGAGCGTTTCCTGTGTGGAGTCCGACTGCATGCCGTCTCCTGCCTGATCGGGGGCCGACTGGTTTTGCTGCCAGCTTTGCAGGGCGCTGCTGGCCGTGAGGCTGCGCAACTTCACATCCATTACATTGGATGACACCGGCAGGATGGTCGGTTCCTCGTGGAAGGGAAATGCTTCAAATGCCGAAGCCTTGGAAGCCTTGGCGATGCGGGAATAGAATTGCTGCTTGAAAGCGTCCGCATCCGCCACTGTTTCCGCTTCCCCGACATCGTCTTTTTCTTCCGCCTGCGCTTCCGGCTCCGGTTCCGGCTTCGGCAGTTTTGATCGCACCTGTTCTGCGAAGGCCTTCAGATCCAACGGCTCCGCGATCTTTTCCCTTGGCTCGGTCACCCGCTTTTCGGGCGCGCCGGGGTTTTCCATCACGCCATCCGGAGCATCATGAAGTTTCAGCACTGGCGGTTCGGTCGAGGCGACGAAATCCGGGTCCTGTGGCTCGTCAGGGGCCTTGGCGGGAAAAACCGGATTGTGGAAACCCATTGCCCGGATACGGGGATTGGGGCGTGCGTCGGCTTTCGCGGCAACTGCGTCCGACTCCTCGCGTTGCGGTTCTTCCCCGTCTGTCTGGTCTTCTTCGTCCGATGCGGCTTTCATGCCACGCTCTGCGTCGGAGAGTTGCGGTTCTTTCAAGCCGCCGCCCTGCGCTCTGCCGGCCTCGATCCGGCTGGAGATTTCGGAAATCCGTTCGGCCAGAGGGCCGTTGGCGGCCCCCAAGCGTTCAACGAAGGGCGCCTGAGGTTCCTCGCTGTCGTCCCGGCGGGACCGGAAACGCTTCAGGATGCTCAGGACCGTGCTTGAGGTGCCGGACGATTTTGGCGTCTGGTCTTCTTGTTTGGACTGGTCGATAGCGGGCTTATCCATATACCATACTCTGATCATGACTACGCAGGTGACCGGTCCGATATTCAGGAGCAAGCCGCCGATACTTGTAAGAAAGTAAAGGCAATTCGGGAAAATGCCACGCTGCTCGTCATATGCGCCGATTATTCGGCGCGTTTTATTATGAAGCGATGCTACACAAAATAGCCGCTCAGACAATCGTATTTGTGTAAAAGTTTTGGAAAACTAGCGTTTTTGCAACTTGTCCAGCAGCTTGAACCGCGTTGCCTGCGGGGAATTCCGGCCATTCACCGCCGAATAGTTCACGTCGGGGTCATAGGCATCCACACCGAGGTTGAGGTGGCTGGCCGTCATCAGCCCCATTTCGGACAGAACGGTATAGGCCGCAACCTGCTCGTCGCGCGATGCGGAGATCAGTGCGGAACGCGCATCCAGCAAATCCTGCTCGGCATCCAGAACATCCAGCGTGGTGCGTGCGCCCAGACGGGCTTCTTCCGATACGCCGTCAAAGGCGATCTGGGCTGCGCGGACTTGTTCCTTGCCGGATTCGATGGCGGCACGGGACGCCTGCCAGTTGGCATAGGCGGAGTTGACGGCCTGACGGGTGATCAGCGCCTGCAACTGAACCACGGCCTTGCTCCGCTCCAGCGCCGCCATGGCGGAGCGGCGGTCGCTGTTGAGCCGCCCGCCCTGGTAGAGCGGCATCGACCCGCTAATGGAGGCGGTCAGCTCCGTGTCCTCGTTTTCGGTATTGAAGCCGCGCCCGGCTGTCAGGGAACCCGACACCGTCGGCTGCCTGTTCAGTTTGGCGCGCTGGACGGCCAGTTCGGCTGCTTCCACATCGAACTGGGCCTCGAGGATGCGCGGATGACGGCTGACCGCCAGATTTTCCGCGGCCTGTGCCGTCGCCGGAATTTGCGGCGGGGTCGGCGGTTCCTGCAGGTTGCTCGGCATATTGCCGACGATCGCCTTGTAGGTCTGTTCGGATATTTGCAGCAGCGCCTTGTTGCGTTCCAGGTTGCTGACGGCGGCGGCCAGACGGGCCTCAGCCTGGCTGACGTCGGTGCGCGTTACCTCGCCGACCTCGAACCGGTCCTTGGCGGCGCGGACCTGTTCGCCCAGAACGCGCACGTTATTTTCGGCAAGCCTGACGAACTGCAAATCCCGGCGCACGTCCATATAGGCCGTGACTGCATCCAGCAGAACATTCTGTTCCGTGCCGATCAGCGCCTGCCGGTCGCTCAGAACCGCAAAGCGTGCGGCCTCGATGCCGAGTTTCGACGAGCCGCCGTCATAGAGCAGCTGGCTGGCGGTCACCGACAGGCTGCCGGTGCCCGGTCCGGTCGAATCGCCGGTCACTTTCTTGGAGGCGGAGGCATTTGCCGTCACGGTCGGGCGCAGCGCGGATTGCGCGCCGAGAACGCCTTCGTCGGTCTGGCGCAACGTCGTTCTGCTGATAACCAGTTGCTGGTTGGTCTGATAGGTGAGCACCAGAGCATCGGTCAATGTCGTTGCCCAGATCGGAGCGGCCAACAGAGCCGAACCGGCGGCACCGGTCAATATTGCGCGTTTCAACCAAACAGACATTGCTAATTCCCTTGTTTTCAAAACGTCACGCCCGCGGCGTGGTTACCCTTAAAAAGCGAATTCTTCCTGCCTTTCAAACCCGGCCAGCACCGGAGCGCTGGCATCGAAGGCATAGCGCCATGTGATGTTGCCGTCTGATTTGTATCCGATGCGGCACTGGCTCAGATCTTCTTGCTGCAGGATCGCGACGATGCGCCCGCCATCCTTGATCTGGTCCGCGATGGCAGCGGGCAGTTCCTCGATCGCGCCCTCGGTGATTACCACGTCGTAGGGGCCGTGCTTGGCATTGCCTTCCGACAGTTTCGAATTATCGACCAGCACATTGTCAACGGACATGTCGGCCAGGGTCTCGGTTGCGATCCGGGCGAGGTCGGCATTCTCTTCCACCGCGACGACGGCTTCCGCCAAACGGGCGATGACGGCAGCGGAATATCCCATCCCGCAGCCCAGATCGAGCACAAGGTCGGTCGGACGGATATTCACGCTGTCCAGCATCTTTGCGAATGTTCGGGCGTCCAGCAGGATACGTTCCGCCGACAGGGCGATATGTTCACCCGCGTAAGCGACCGATTTTTTCTGCGCCGGTACATAGGCCTCTCTCGGGACGGCGAGCAAGGCTTCGATGATGGGGAACTTGGTTACGTCCGACGGACGAACCTGACAATCGACCATAGCCGTGCGCGCAGCGGAAAAATCTGTCATCCATGTACCTTCTGAGTCGCGGAAACGTTTTACAAGTTGTGCCACAGTTGATCGCCACTGGCAACGGGACGGGCGGCGCGAATTACGCCTGCTTGTCGAATTCCTGCGCCGGTTGGACCGGTATTCCGTATTGGGCATAGGGATCGTTCAGAATGACAGAGTGGTGCAGGAACTCGCAAGGCGCGGTGCCCTGTTCGCGTTTTTGGCGCAAGAGGAAGAATTTCGCGATACCGCGACGCGTCCCGACAGAAGGCGCGTTGACGTCGCAGGGATAGCGGTCGCGCCAGTTTTGAGGCAGCGACAACCCGCATCTTTCGGCCCGCTCCAGCATCCAGACGAGCGGAATGTTGGACAACCTGCGGGCCGCCGGCACCGCCCAGACATGCCCGCCGATGTCGGCATGGGAGCCCCGGAACCAGACCTGTTCCAGATGGCCGGTCCAACCGTTCTGTTGTTGCCAGAAAACCGGTCGGTAGGCCTGCCTGTCCTCATTGAGCGCCAGCGCGTGGAAACCGTTTTTCACATGTCCGCCGATCACGTCACTGTGGAATTCCGTGGCCATCGGCGCGAGGCGGGACAGGACGGGGTAGGGCAGTCCCAGCGTTTTGACGGTATCCCAGACGCCGATCATCTCGATCGAAACGTCGGGGACGCAATGCGTCTCGCGGAACCGGGCCTTGACCTCCGGCGGCCGGTCGAACTCGTACAGGCGGAAAGCCTGGTCGATTGTGCGCTGGGTCGACTCTTCATGGCGCAGCAGCCCGACGGTGTTGATCAGCCCGGACAGGGATCGCACGGCATACGCGCCGCGGCTGAAGCCGAACAGGAATATCTGGTCGCCTTCGCGGTACTTGCTGCAAAGCGCGGCATAGGCATCACAGATCACCTGGTTGATACCCCAGCCCGAAGCGATCGTGACCCAGTTCCAGAATCCGTGGCCCTGAATGCCCGGATCGTACCAGATATGGCGGGGCCATACGGTTTCGTCATGTTCCAGCAGCAATTTGTACAGCAGGCCC
>JBFIHV010000152.1:0-6476 GCA_041601595.1 Amylibacter sp.
ACTGATTTTCGACCGAGGCATCTTCTGCAGGCTGTCGAGCGCGTACCGCAGGGCCGGTTCCCAGCCCTCGGGCACGGGGTAGTCGGCGGTCTCCAGCATGTCGGTTATCTCTGCCTCGCGGTTTTTCGCGGTCAGAAGTTCGAGTATCTCGGCGCGCCCCGTTTCGCTCGGAACCAGACCGATCAGCGAAACGCGGCGCTCGTTGCGCAGAACCTCCAGCGAGAATCGCGGCGCCTGCAAATCGTCCGGCTTCACGACATCGGCCTGATCGTCGATGCGGTCGGCGTCGACGAGCTTGGCAATGATTTCCACGGCGCGCAGCCGCTGCGTCTCGTCCGGCGCGATGCCTGTCAGGCGGACCTTCAGCCCGTCGGATTGGATCAGGGCCCAGTCCTGTCCGGCGGCCCGCAGGGCGTCGCCGACCTTTTCATCGGTCGCGCGTTCCAGATATGTCACGGCGGAGGCCGACACGAAATAGGATGCCGCCGCGATCAGGACGAAAACGATAGCCGCGAAAAGGAGAGCCGTTCTGTGCATCAGACGTCCGTGTTGCGAGTGTTGCAGCCTGTCTAGTCGATAGAAAATCGGTGATCAAGCGGCCTGTCAGATCATGGTCATAAAGACGCCGATCAGCATGAACAACACCGGAATGAGCCCCGCGTCCCGGTTCTTCCGGAAAAGGCTGAGGCACATGTCCGTGTCGTCGATATCGAGCTTGCGCAATTGCCAGGTCATATGCCAGCCGAAGGCCCAGATGCCGGTAAACGCAACCGTGATCGCCAGTACGTTCGATACGCCCAGCGCCGCCTGAATCAGGGCAAAGAACATCAGCGTCACCGTCGCCACCATGAACAGCGCCAGCCACATATGGGTCCTTTCGCCGAACAGCCGCGCCGTGGATTTCACACCGATCAGCGCGTCGTCCTCCTTGTCCTGATGGGCATAGATCGTGTCATAGAACAACGTCCACGAAATGCCGGCCAGATACAGCAGGAACGGGGCTGCCGACAGGCTGCCGCTATGCGCCGCCCAGCCCAGCAGCGCGCCCCAGTTGAAGGCGACACCCAGGAAGACCTGCGGCCACCAGGTAAAGCGCTTGGCGAAGGGATAGACCGCCACCGGCGCCAGCGCCAGGACGCCGAGGCCGATGGCGAAGGGGTTGAACGTCAGCAGGATGCCGAAGGCGATCAGTGCCTGAACCGCCATCCAGACCGCCGCTTGCCGGACGCTGACCTGCCCCGACGGGATCGGCCGCGACCGCGTACGCGCGACCTTGTCGTCGATGTCGCGGTCGGTGATGTCGTTCCATGTACAGCCTGCGCCGCGCATAAGGAAGGCGCCCGCCGCACATCCGGCCGCTATCCAGACATCGCCGCGCGCCGGTCCGGCCGGATCGCCGAGGATCGCCAGCAGCAGCCCCCACCAGCACGGGATCAGCAGCAGCCATGTGCCCGCCGGACGGTCCGCCCGCGACAGCCGCAGATAGGGCCGCGACCACCGCGGACAGTACCGGTCGACCCAGTTGCGCTCGGTCGCATCCGCGACGCGGACATCGGGGCGGATATCGATTTCCGGCTCTGGCGTCTGCGGCTTTTCGGTCATAGAGTGCGCCCATGGTTGAAGTTGCAAAAATCAGACTCTTTGTAGACGCTCCGCTGGGTGCGGGGCAATCGGTTTCGCTGTCGCGGGACCAGGCGAATTACCTGTTCAACGTCATGCGCAAGTCCGAAGGCGACCTGATCGCGCTGTTCAACGGTCGCGACGGCGAATGGACCAGCGAAGTCGTGGACGCGGGCAAGCGCCGTGGCATCCTGACCTGCCGCGAACAGGCGCGTCCGCAGATGGACCCGCCGGACCTGTGGCTGCTGTTTGCCCCGATCAAGAAGGCGCGCACCGATTTCATCGTCGAAAAGGCGACCGAGATGGGCGCCGCGCGCATTCTGCCGGTGCAGACCGACTTCACCAATGCGGAGCGTATCCGGCAGGACCGGTTGCAGGCTCATGCCGTGGAGGCGGCGGAGCAATGCGGCGGCACATATGTGCCGCCGGTGGACGAGCTGCAAAGGCTTTCGTCGGTCCTGGTCGAGTGGCCGATGGACCGGCAGTTGCTTTTCTGCGATGAAACGACTGCGGGGCAGGCGCACGGCCTGGCGGACGCCAAGCCCGGCAAATGGGCGATCCTGATCGGGCCGGAAGGCGGCTTTTCGGCCGCCGAGCTTGCGCGGTTGCGGGCGATAGACTGCGTCAGAACCCTGACGCTCGGCCCGCGTATCCTGCGCGCCGATACCGCCGCGGTGGCGGCGCTGGCGCTGTGGCAGACGGCGCTGGGGGACTGGCGGTGACCTTCCTGCGGCCGGAACTTGACCGGATGCTTCGCAAATGGTCGGAGCCACTGGTCATGGCGGCTGTGCTTGTGTTCGCGCTCTGGCTGTATCTGCGCGCGGACGCGACAGGCAACGCCGCCTTGCTGGTGATCGCCTCGATCCTGATCGGCGGGTCCTTCGCGCTGCTGTTTCTGGCGATCCGGCGGGTGCGGTTGCATACCGAGAAACACGGTTTCGGCGTGGTCGAGGTGGAGGAGCGCAAGATCACCTATTTCGGACCGGACACCGGCGGCGCCGTGTCGCTTGACGACTTGTCGAAGGTCGAGATCGTCTCGGCGCGCGCCGCCGGATATGTCGACGTCACCTATTGGCAGCTGACCGACCGCTGGGGCAACGTGCTGATCATACCGGCCGGGGCAGAGGGCAGCGACGCGATGGTTGACAGCTTCGCCGCCCTGTCCGGCGTCAAATACGATCTGATCATAGCGGCGATGGCGGCTGCCGATGAGGCAGTGTTCACGATTTGGAAAAAGACCGGATAATATACCGCTAGCGCTTGCAACGGGGCGCGTGCTTTGATTATGTCGCCGGACGTTGTTACTCATTCGGGAAGCCTGAACCATGTCCATCCCCCAAACCGGCGGCGGGTTGATCGAAAATACCGGTCAGCTGGCTGAATACCTCGCGTCGGGCTGCAAACCTGCCGAGGACTGGCGGATCGGCACCGAGCACGAGAAATTCGGCTACTGCAAGGATTCCCTGCTGCCTCTGCCCTATGACGGGCCGCGGTCCATCAAGGCTATGCTGGAAGGCCTGCGCGACGCTTTCGGCTGGACGCCGGTCCTGGAGGCGGGAAATATCATCGGGCTGGAAAAGGACGGGGCGAATGTCTCGCTGGAACCCGGCGGGCAACTGGAACTGTCGGGCGCGCCGCTGGAGACCATCCACCAGACCTGCGACGAGGTGAACGACCACCTGCGCGAGGTGAAAACCGTGGCCGACAAGATCGGCGTGCGGTTCATCGGGCTGGGGGCGGCGCCGATCTGGACGCACGAGCAGATGCCGGTGATGCCCAAGGGCCGCTACAAGCTGATGACCGATTACATGGGCCGCGTCGGCACGCACGGCACCCAGATGATGTACCGAACCTGCACCGTGCAGGTGAACCTCGACTTCGGGTCCGAGGCCGACATGGTCCAGAAGTTCCGCGTCGCGCTGGCGTTGCAGCCGGTCGCCACCGCGCTGTTCGCCAATTCGCCGTTCTTCGAGGGCAAGCCCAACGGCCACCAGAGCTGGCGCTCGCGTATCTGGCGGTCGCTGGACGATGCCCGCACCGGCACGCTGCCCTTCGTGTTCGAGGATGGAATGGGCTTCGAGCGCTATGTCGAATACGCGCTCGATGTGCCGATGTATTTCGTCTATCGCGACGGCAAGTATATCGACGCGCTGGGCCAGTCGTTCCGCGATTTCCTGCAAGGAAAGCTGCCGGCGCTGCCGGGCGAAAAGCCGACCCTGTCCGACTTTGCCGACCATCTGACGACGATCTTCCCCGAGGCGCGGATCAAGAAATTCATGGAAATGCGCGGCGCCGACGGCGGCCCCTGGCGCCAGATTTGCGCATTGCCTGCGCTTTGGGTCGGTCTGATGTACGACCAGAATTCGCTGGATGCGGCCTGGGACCTGTGCAAGCACTGGACGCTGGAACAGCGCGAGGCGCTACGGGTCGCGGCCTCGGTTGACGGGATCAAGGCCAAGGTCGAGGGCATCGACATGCACCAGCTTGCGCGTCAGGTGTTGGAACTGTCACACGCCGGTCTGTCGGCGCGGGCGAGGCCCGGCGCGGGCGGCATGATCAAGGACGAAACGCATTTCTTGAATTCGCTTCAGGAGATCGTGGCAACCGGCATCACGCCCGCTTCGGAATTGCTGTCGAAATACCACGGCGAATGGAACGGCGACCTGACGCGGATCTACGACGAATACAGCTATTGATCAGGCAAGTGGATCGAGGCCGAAGCGGTTCGGGCCTTCGCTGCCTTTCTGGACAAACCAGATCAGCAGGACGATGAGGCCGATCAGCGGGATGAGGCACAACAACAGCCACCAGCCCGATTTGTCCCGATCATGCAGACGGCGGACCCCGACCGTGATGTTGGGCGCCAGCAGGGCCAGACTTGCAAGCGCGCTGATAATGCCCAGGCCGAGCATTGTGTCGAGAATACCGGCAATGATCGAAACGATGATATTGAACAGGACGAACCACCAGTATTCGGACCGCGATGCGCGGCCCTCGATATCGATGTATTTGTTAAGACATGTTCTGATGGACTGTTCAAAAGTCATTTTTTATCCCTTCTTTCCGATCTTGGACTCCTGACCTTTCAAAATTCTCTTGATGTTTTCATGGTGCCTGACCCAGACGAGGATCGCCAGTAAAAGCGTCAGAACTATGGCTTGGGGCAAATCGAAAACGAACAGCCAGAGCGGAGCGGACAGAGACGCGGCAAGCGCGCCCGCCGAGGAAATGCGGGTGACCAGCGCCGCCGCCAGCCAGGTCATGCAGGCGGCGAGTCCGGCCCAGAAATTCAGGGCCAGCAGGATGCCGAGAAAGGTGGCGACGCCCTTGCCGCCGCGAAAGCCAAGCCAGACCGGAAACAGGTGGCCGAGGAAGGCGCAGAGCGCTGCGATCTGCGCCGCCGTCCCACCCAGCAGCGCGCCTGCGATCAGAACCGCAACCCCGCCCTTGCCGGCATCGAACAGCAGCGTCAGGAACGCCGCCAGCTTGTTGCCGGTGCGCAGCACGTTGGTGGCGCCGATGTTGCCCGATCCGATCTCGCGCAGGTTGCCCAGCCCCATCATCCGCGCCAGCACCAGACCGAAGGGAATCGAGCCCAGCAGGTAGGACAGGGTTGCGGTGACGGTTGCGTCCAGCAGGCTGATATCATCGACCGGCAGCATCAGTTGGTCCCTTCGAACATCTGTCTTCCGCCGACAAGGCAGCGCAAGACGCGACCCTGCATCCGGCGGCCGTCAAACGGGGTGTTTTTCGACTTGGAGCGCAGGGTGTTGCGATCCAGAACGAAGGGCTTGTCCGGATCGAACAGGACCAGATCGGCGGGCGCCCCCGGTGCCATGCGCCCGGATGGCAGGCCCAGCAGCTTCGCCGGGTTCAGCGACAGTTTCTGCCACAGGGTTGGCAGGTCGATCATCTCTGCATGGACCAGCTGCAATGCGGCGGGCAGCAGGGTTTCAAGCGCCACGGCGCCCGAGGCGGCCGCCTCGAACGGCTGGCGCTTGCTTTCCTCGTCCTGCGGCGTGTGCATCGAGGAAATGATGTCGATCAGGCCTTCGGCAAGGGCCGCGACGATCGCGATCCGGTCGGTTTCGTTGCGCAGCGGCGGCTTGACCTTGAAGAAGGTCGGGTAGCCTTCGATGTCCAACTCGTTCAGCGTCAGGTGGTGGATCGAAGCGCCGGCGGTCACCCGCAGGCCGGCATCCTTGGCGCGGCGCAGGGCGGGCAGGGCGGCGGCGCAGGAAATCTGGTCGATGTGATAGCGCGCGCCGGTCGCCTCGACGATCGCCATGTCGCGCTCCAGCTGGATGCGCTCGGCGATGGGAGACACTGCGGGCAGGCCCAGTTTCGAGGCCAGCGCGCCGGATGTCGCCGCCGCGCCCCGGCTCAGCGACGGGTCCTGCACATGGCCCATGACCAGCGCGCCCAGCGCATTGGCATAGGTCAGGCAGCGGCCGAAAACCTTGTTGTCCTCGATCACCGAGTCGCAATCGGTGAATGCCACCGCGCCCGCGTCCCGAAGAAATCCGATCTCGGCCATTTCGCGCCCCCGGCGGCCCTTGGTCAGAGCCGCCATCGGCAGGACGCGCGCCTTGCTGTCTGCCACCGCGCGGCGATGCACGAACTCCAGAATTTCGGGACTGTCGATTGCCGGTTCCGTGTCCGGACGGATCACCATGGTGGTGACGCCACCCGCGACGGCCGCTTCGCCGGCTGACCGGAAGCTTTCCTTGTGGCGCTCTCCGGGTTCGCAGACCTTGACGCCGATGTCGATGATGCCCGGCGCGAGGCACATGCCGCCGCAGTCGATCATCTCGACCCGCCCCGGCGCCGGTGCCTCTCCATAGATCACCTCGGCG
>JBFIHV010000153.1:0-6454 GCA_041601595.1 Amylibacter sp.
GCGGTCAACAAGCTGCTCAAGGCCGGCGACATCAAGTCCGACCCGATCACGGATCATGTCGCCGCCATCAGTTGCGGCATTTACGGCGGCCAGGCGATTGCCGATCTGGACTACGAAGAAGACAGCGTCGCGGGCACGGACGCGAATTTCGTGATGACCGGATCGGGCGGGCTGGTGGAACTGCAGGGCTCCGCCGAGGGTTCGACCTTCACCCGCGCGGAGTTCGACCAGTTGATGGACCTTGCCGAGACCGGCGTGGCGGAGCTGATCGCGGCACAGGTGAAGGCGACGTCCTAGATGCGCAAGCTGACGGAAAAACGGATTGTTCTGGCCTCGCACAACGCCGGAAAGCTGCGCGAGATATCCGACCTGCTGGCGCCCTACGGCATCGAGGTCGTCTCGGCCGGCGATCTCGGTTTGGCCGAGCCTGCCGAAACCGAGGACAATTTCGCCGGAAACGCCCGGATCAAGGCGCATTTCGCCGCGAAGGCATCCGGGCTGCCCGCCCTGTCCGACGACAGCGGGATAGAGGTGGACGGGCTGAAAGGCCAACCGGGCGTCTATACCGCCGATTGGGCCGAAACGCCGAAGGGCCGGGATTTCAAGATGGCGATGACCAGAGTTTGGGAATTGCTTGAGGAAAAGCAAGTGCCTAAGCCTAGGACAGCGCGGTTTTGCTGCACGCTCTGCCTGGCCTGGCCGGACGGTCACGACGAGATATTCGCCGGAACCGTCGAAGGACAGGTAGTCTGGCCCATGCGGGGCACGCACGGATTTGGCTTCGATCCGATTTTCCAGCCCGACGGGCATTCCGAAACATTCGGCGAAATGGATCCAGCCAAGAAACACAGCATGAGCCACCGTGCGGAGGCCTTTGACAAACTCGTTGCAGGATGCCTCGGTGACTGAAGACTGGCAGGCGGGCGGGTTCGGCATTTACGTGCACTGGCCTTTCTGCCAGTCGAAATGCCCCTACTGCGATTTCAACTCCCACGTGCGCGGCGAGGTCGACCACAAACGCTGGCAGGCCGCGCTTGTCCGCGAGATAGGCAATTCGGCCCGTATGACGCCCGGCAGATCCGTTGGATCGGTTTTCTTCGGTGGTGGAACGCCCAGCCTGATGGCGCCCGAAACAGTGGATGCCGTTTTACAGGCCATCCGTACCAACTGGTCTGTTGCAAATGAGCTCGAAGTCACGCTGGAGGCCAATCCGACCTCTGTCGAAGCCGGAAAATTCGCCGCCTTTTCGCGGGCGGGCGTCAATCGAATTTCTATGGGAATTCAGTCTCTTAAAGACTCTGACCTGAAGTCACTGGGCCGCCTGCATTCTGCCGCGGAGGCGCGTCGCGCCTTTGACATTGCCCGGGACCATTTTCGGCGCGTCAGCTTCGATCTGATCTACGCCCGACAGGGCCAGACACTGGCCGATTGGCAGGCCGAACTCGGCGAAGCCGCCGAAATGGCGGTCGATCACCTGTCTCTGTACCAGTTGACGATTGAATCCGGCACCAGGTTTGGCGATTTATACGACAAGGGGCGGCTTCGGGGCCTGCCAACTGCGGATGCCAGCGCCGATATGTATGAACGGACACAGGAAATCTGCGATGCGCGCGGGTTTTCCGCCTATGAGATATCGAACCACGCCATCAAGGGCGCCGAGAACCGGCACAACCTGGTTTATTGGCGTTACGGAGACTATGTTGGTGTCGGACCGGGTGCGCATGGTCGCGTCACAGTTAATGGCCTACGTCAGGCGACAGAGTCTTGCCGCCTGCCGGAGGATTGGCTTTTAACGGTGGAAAATCAGGGAACTGCAATTCAAACCTCAGAGATCATCTCATCTTCCGATCAGGCGGCTGAATACCTGATGATGTCACTGCGCCTGGCCGAGGGAAGCGACCTGGAACGGTTTGAAAATCTGGGCGGTGAGCCAATAGAGGCAGAGAAACTTCGGACACTGGTCGATCAGAACTTGCTGGCGCTGGAAGGGCGGCGCGTCCGCACGGTGGGTTCCGGCCGGATGGTTCTGAACGCCATATTGCGGGAGTTGCTGGTGTGAGGCCGTTGTGGTTCACCTGCGGCGGTGTCGCCATGGTGCTGGCTTTTATCGGCCTTCTGCTGCCCGTCGTTCCAACCGTTCCTTTCCTGTTACTGGCTGCGATCTGTTTTGCCCGCTCGTCCAACAAGGCCCATAAGTGGTTGTTGGAGCACGATCAATTCGGTCCCGCAATACGTGACTGGCAGGAAAGAGGCGCAATTTCGCGGCGCGCCAAATGGGCCTCGTCCCTGTGCATGCTGGCGGCGCTTTTGATTTCGCTTGTTATGAGCGCGCCGCAATGGCTGTTGATGCTGCAAGCCGGAACCGTCGTCGGCGTCGCGTTGTTTATCTGGTCTCGTCCGGACGCATAGCCGACAAGAGGCGGCACAGGTCGTCAAGATCATCGAGGGAACTGTAAGCGATCGAGATCTGCCCGGATTCCGTGCCCGCCTTATGATCTATGGACACTTTCATGTTCAGATTCGCCGACAGATCGGCCTCCAGAGCGCGGGTATCGCTGTCCTTGGTGCTTGGCCGCCTGTCGCGTTTTCGCGCCGAGAGGCCGGATTTCGCCAGCGCCTCGGTCTGACGCACCGACAGTCCCTTGCCAATCACCACGCGCGCCAAGGCCATCGGCTCGTCCGCCGTGATCAGCGCGCGGGCATGGCCATAGGTCAGCGATCCGTCGCGCAGCAGGCGCTGAACATCGTCGGGAAGCGTCAGGAGCCTGAGAATATTGGCAATATGGCTGCGGCTCTTACCCAGAGCCGCGGACATTTTTTCCTGCGTATGGCCGAATTTATCCATCAACTGGCGATATCCGAGCGCCTCTTCGACCGCATTCAGGTCGGCGCGCTGAACGTTCTCGATGATCGCGATTTCCAGAACCGCCATATCATCCAGATCGCGGATCAGCACCGGCACGCGGTGCAGCTTGGCAATTTGCGCCGCACGCCAGCGGCGTTCCCCCGCGACGATCTGGTAGTCGCCGGCGCGGTTCGGATCGGGGCGCACTATCAGCGGCTGGATTATGCCCTTTTCAGCGATGGAGCTCGCAAGATCCTCCAGATCGTCGCGGGAAAAGTCGCGCCGGGGCTGGTCGGGATTTGCATGGACCCGTTCGATCGGCAGGCTCGACTGGCCCCTGGATTCTGCCGGCTCTATACCGCTTGTCTTGGCCTGGGGCGCGTCAAGATCGGCCATCAGCGCAGACAACCCGCGCCCCAATCCCCGTTTTTCCTGTTTGCTTGTCATCTCTTATCCATTCGCCTGATGCGCCACGGCCTGGGCCTGCTGGGTGCGCAAAATAAATTCCGCCGCAAGACGCTGATAGGCGGTGCTGCCCTTGCTTTGCGGATCGTAAAGAATCGCGGGCAGCCCAAAGGACGGCGCTTCGCTGACCCGTACGTTGCGCGGCACGATGGTGGAATAGACCAGATCGCCGAGGTTGTCCCTGACATCGCTCTCTACCTGTTTCGACAGCCGGTTGCGCTTGTCGTACATGGTCAGGATGACTCCCTCTATATGCAGGTTCGGGTTCACGTTCTGTCGTACCTCCCGGACCGTCAGCATCAGTTGCGACAGGCCCTCCAGCGCGAAAAACTCGCTTTGCAATGGCACCAGAACGGAATCGCTGGCCGAAAAAGCGTTCAGAGTCAGCAGGCTGAGCGATGGCGGGCAATCGATCAGGATATAGTCAAAATTTGTCGCGCCGCGGCCAAGCGCCTCTTTCAACCGCAGAATCCGCTTGGGATCGTCCATCATGTCCACATCCGCCGAACTGAGGTCCACGGTTGCCGGAACGATCGACAGGTTGCTGATCTTTGTCTGCACGATGGCTTCGGAAATCGGCTGGCGATCAACCAGAACATCATAGGTCGTCACCAGTCGGTTGGCGCGGTCGACCCCAAGCCCCGTGGACGCGTTTCCCTGCGGATCGAGGTCGATCAGCAAAACGCGCTTTCCGACCGCCGCCAGCGCCGTGCCGAGGTTGATGGCCGTCGTGGTCTTTCCGACCCCGCCCTTCTGGTTGGCAATCGAGATGATCTTCGGCCTGGCTTGGCTAGTCTGATAACCGCTCACGCGAGATGTCCTTTATTCTAAGGATCGCTCCGTCGGGATCCGTAAGGCTGGGCGTTTTCGTCACCTCAAAAGACCACATTTCGGCGGCCGCCTCCAGTTCTTTATCGTGCTGCCGGCCCTTCAGGAACAGGCAAATCCCGCCGGGCCGCAGAATTCTGCCCGCATAGTCCAGCAAAGTGGCAACAGGCGCCAGCGCCCGCGCCGACACAACGTCGGCCTGATTCGGCTCCAGCGTCTCTGCCCGTTGCGTCAGAACCGTTACATCCACGCCGGTTTCCCGCGCCACCGACCGCAGGAAGGCGCATTTTCGGGCGTCGCTTTCAACCAGCGTAACGCGCAGATCGGGCGCGGCCTCTGCGGCAATGATCGCAATGACCAGGCCGGGGAAACCGCCGCCCGACCCGAGGTCCATCCAGCTTTTCGCCGCAGCCGGACGCAGTTGCCAGAGTTGGGCGGAGTCGAGGAAATGCCTTTCCCACAAGGCTTCCTGCGCCGCCTTGCTGACCAGATTGATCCTGGGCGTCCACTTGAGCGTCAGGTCGTGATAGGCCTCCACACGCGCCATTGTTTCACGTGAAACATCCGGCATCGCGGCCAAACGCGCCTTGGCGTCCCGTTCGGAACTCATGCGCGCCGTTTGGCCGTGGACTGGCGGATCTTGGCCAAAATCAGAGCCAGCGCCGCTGGCGTCATTCCGTCAATTCGTCCGGCCTGCCCCAAGGTCACCGGTCGCACCTTCGACAGCTTTTGCTGCAACTCGTTCGACAGTCCGGCAACGCCCATGTAGTCGAGCGTTTCGGGAATACCCAGACCTTCGTCCCGGCGCATCGCGGCCACATCCGCGCTCTGCCGCTCGATAAAACCGGCGTAGATCGCGTCCCGCTCCACCTGTTGCACGATTTTCGCGTCCAGAGTGGCGAGTTCCGGCCAAACCTGCGCCAGCTTGGCTGCGTCGACGTCCTGAAAGCCCAAAAACTCCATCGCGCTGCGCCGCACCCCGTCCTGATTGATCTTGATGCCGGATTTCGCGGCCTCCGTCGGCGTCATGGACAGGTCCGAAAACAGTTCCTTGGCCTGGGACAACTTTTCCATCTTCGCATCGAAGGCGGTCCGGCGAGCCGATTGCACGCAGCCGAGGTCCAGCCCGATCGGCGTCAGACGCTGGTCGGCGTTGTCCGCGCGCAACGACAGGCGGTATTCGGCGCGCGAGGTGAACATCCGGTACGGCTCGCTGACACCGCGCGTCACCAGATCGTCGATCATCACGCCGATATAGGCCTCGGCCCTGTCGAAAATCACGGGATCCTTACCCTGAACGCGCGCCGCAGCATTCAGCCCCGCGACCAGGCCTTGCGCTGCCGCTTCTTCATAACCTGTCGTGCCGTTGATCTGGCCCGCCAGATAGAGGCCCGCGACGTCCTTCAGCTCCAGCGTCGGGCGCAGGGCGCGCGGATCGACGTAATCGTATTCGATGGCATAGCCCGGCTGCAGGATGGTCACCTGCTCCAGCCCGGCAATGGATTTGACATAAGCTTCCTGCACCTCGACCGGAAGCGAGGTGGAAATGCCGTTCGGATAGACTGTATGATCCTCCAGCCCCTCCGGCTCCAGAAACACCTGATGCGACGACTTGTCGGCAAAGCGCACGATCTTGTCCTCGATCGAGGGGCAATAGCGCGGGCCGATGCCGTCGATATGGCCGCCGTACATGGCGGACCTGCTCAGGTTCTTCTCGATGATCTCGTGCGTGCGCTCGTTGGTGTGGGTAATCCCGCAGGCCACCTGCCGCGCCATCGGAGCTTGCGACAGGAACGAGAACAGCACTGGATCGTCATCGCCGGGCTGGCTGTCGAGAATGTCCCAGTTGATCGTGCGCCCGTCCAGGCGCGGCGGCGTGCCGGTCTTCAAGCGTCCCATCGGCAGACCGAATGTGTCCATACGCTCGGCCAGTTCCGTCGACGGCTTGTCGCCCATCCGGCCGCCCGCCGTGCGCTGGTCTCCGATATGGATGACGCCGCGCAGAAAGGTGCCCGTGGTCAGAACCACCGCGCCGCTGGAGACCTCGGAACCGTCCGCCAGAACGACACCTTCGCAACGGCCGGACCGCATGATCAGATCGGCGACCTCCGCCTCGATCACATCGAGGCCCTCGCGGCCGGTGAATTCGCGCTGCATCGCGGCCCGGTAAAGCGCCCGATCCGCCTGCGCCCGCGGTCCCTGCACCGCCGGGCCTTTCTTGCGGTTCAACAGCCGGAACTGGATGCCGGCCTGATCGGCCACGCGGCCCATCACGCCGTCCAGCGCATCGATCTCGCGCACCAGATGGCCCTTGCC
>JBFIHV010000154.1:0-6453 GCA_041601595.1 Amylibacter sp.
AACGACCTGTTCCATCTGGTCGCGGCGCTGACAGCGGCGGGCGCGGCGGTTACCGTCTGGTGCACCGGCATGATCTACGGCTCCTTGCGCACGATCCGGCAGTGGAACAAGCCGCTGGTTCCGGTGTTCTATCTGGCGGCGGCGGCGTCCACGGGCGCGCTGCTCTACGGGCTGATTTTCTCGATGTTCGGTTACAGCACCGCGACGCAAGAGGTTCTGATCCTGTGTCTGGTGGCGGTGAGCGCGGCGATCAAGCTGACCTACTGGCGGCAATGCGATGCCGACAAGGGGCAGTACACCGCGGAAATGGCGACCGGACTGGGCGCCTGGGGCAAGGTCCGGCCGCTGGACCCGCCGCACACCATGCCGAATTTCGTGATGCGCGAGATGGGCTATCAGGTCGGTCGCAAGCACGCGCTGAAACTGCGCCGTCTGGTGATGCTGTTCCTGTTCGCCGGCCCGATGCTGGCGCTGGCCTTGGCGGCGCTGACCGGCACGGGGGTTTTCCTCTGGCACCTGCTGGCGGTCCTGATGACTTCCGTCGGCATCGTCGTGGAGCGCTGGCTGTTCTTTGCCGAGGCGGAGCATGTCTCGATGCTGTTCTACGGCGCCGAGCGGGCCTGAGCGCGGATCAGATCGCCAAAGTCCGGATCAGCTGTTCGGCGAACTTGGCGGGTGCGACCGGCAGGGTGCGCTGGCGCAGTTGCCCGACGGATACCGATCCCAGCGGCAGGTCGCGCAGGTCCACCGGCACCAGCGTGAAGCCGGCCGGCGGATCGTCCGGATCGCGGTCGAGCGAGACATCGAAGCGGATCGCCTCCGGAAACGCCCTGTCCAGCGACCGCATTGTGCCGCTGATCCCCACCCTTGATTTCAGCGTGATCGACTTGCGGCCGGTGTGAATGTCGAGCATCCGGCGCAGTCCGGTTCCGGTGGCGGGCATTATCAGTTCCCGGTCGATCAGGTGATAGAGCCGGATCGCCGGCAGGCGCGACAGGTCCGAGCCGTCCGGCACGCAACACCAGACCTGTTGGTCGCGGCTGCCGATGGCGCGGTAGCTGTCGGACTGCATCGGCTGGAAGGCCAGCGCCACATCGACCGAGAAATCCGCCAGCAGGGGTTCGAACTGGTCCGGGTTCGCGATGCGCTCGGCAAAGGTGACGCCCGGAAACTCGCGCAGGTACTGGTCGATCTGGCGGAACAGGAACGGTCCGGCCAGTTCCGGGCTGATGGCGATATTGACATGGCCCGCGCGCAACCCGCTGAGGTCGAGTATGCGCGAGCGGACCTCTTCGAAATCCGCAAGCTGGGTCTGGATATGGCGGTAAAAGATCTCTCCGGCGGTCGAAAGGCGGACGCCGGAGGGCAGCCTTTCGAAGATCGGCGCGCCCAGTTCGTCTTCCAGCGAGAGGATTCGCCGATTCAGGGCAGAGGGCGAAATGGCCAAATATTCGGCAGCTCCGCGGATGGAACCGGACCGGACGATGCGGTCTATGTACCGGAACGGCAATAAATGTCGCATGATTTTCGCCTCTGACTAAAATTTGCCCAATGTTTATAGGGGTGGTGCAATTTTTGCAACGCATCAGCGCATATTTTGCGGCAGACAGCATCACAAAGCAACAGGTAAGCTTTCCTTACTTTTAAGGTGGTGGGGGCTCCCGAACGAATTCCAGTGCCACTTTGATGTGATTTCAACCCCGCCGCGCTGCCAAGCCCTGCGGCCGGGGTCACCTGATAACAGAGGAACTAAAATGAAAAAACTTATGCTTGCAACCGCACTGACGACCCTGACGGCGACGAGCGCAATGGCGGAGATCAAGGTCGGCATTCTGCACTCCCTGTCCGGTACGATGGCGATTTCCGAAACGACGCTCAAAGACACCATGCTGATGCTGATCGAAGAGCAGAACGCCAAGGGCGGCCTGCTGGGCGAACAGCTTGTGCCGGTCGTCGTCGATCCCGCCTCCGACTGGCCGCTGTTCGCGGAAAAGGCCCGCGAACTGCTGACCGTGCATGACGTCGACGTGATCTTCGGCAACTGGACGTCCGTGTCGCGCAAATCGGTCCTTCCGGTGATCGAGGAGCTGAACGGCCTGCTGTTCTACCCCGTCCAGTACGAGGGCGAAGAGTCCTCCAAGAACGTCTTCTACACCGGCGCCGCGCCGAACCAGCAAGCCATTCCGGCCACCGATTACTTCCTCGAGGAACTGGGCGTCGAGAAATTCGCGCTGCTGGGCACCGACTATGTCTATCCGCGCACGACCAACAAGATCCTGAACCAGTACCTGCTGGACAAGGGCATTGCGGCCGAGGACATCTTTGTCAACTACACGCCCTTCGGTCATTCCGACTGGTCCAAGATCGTGGCGGACGTCGTGGCGCTGGGCGCCGACGGCAAGAAGGTCGGCGTGATCTCGACGATCAACGGCGACGCCAACATCGGCTTCTACAAGGAACTGGCGGCAGCGGGCGTTTCGGCTGACGACATTCCGGTCGTGGCCTTCTCGGTCGGTGAGGAAGAACTGTCCGGTCTGGACACGACCAACCTCGTGGGCCACCTGGCGGCCTGGAACTACTTCCAGTCGGCCGAATCCGAGGCCAACACGGCCTTCATCAAGGCGTGGAAGGCCAAGATGGGCGAAGAGCGCGTGACCAACGACCCGATGGAGGCGCACTATATCGGCTTCAACATGTGGGTGAACGCGGCGACGGCCGCCGGCACCACCGACGTGGATGCCGTGCGCACGGCGATGTACGGCCAGACATTCCCGAACCTGACCGGGGGTACGGCCGAAATGCTGGTCAACCACCACCTGTCCAAGCCTGTCCTGATCGGCGAGATCCGCGCCGACGGCCAGTTCGACATCATCAGCCAGACCGAAGAGGTTCCGGGCGATGCGTGGACGGATTTCCTGCCGGAATCGGCCGTGCTGATGTCCGACTGGAAAGATCTGGGTTGCGGTATGTACAACACCGAAACCAAGTCCTGTGTCCAGCTGAAGTCCAACTACTAGGATGAGGCCCCCGCCTTCGGGCGAATTGGAAATGCGAAGGAGGCTCCGGCCTCCTTCCTTCTGCCAGACAGGTCAGAGATGAACATTTTCGCCAAACTGCTGCCCGCTGTCTTTGCCGCCATCGCCTTTCTGGTGCAGGGTCCGGCACATGCACAGACGGCAAATCCCGGATTGAACGAGATCGTCCAGAGCCACAGCGCGCTGATCATCAACGGATCGGTCAAGACGATCGGTCCGGTCATCGAGGCGATTCAGGCGACCGAGGCCCCCGAGGCGGCGGTGTTTCTGGATACATGGCAGAACAAGAACCTGTGGTTCCGGCGGTCCGACGACCTGCTGGTCTATGTCGCCACCAAGGACAAGAATACCTATACGTTGCTGGACCTCGTTACCGGACACACCATCGGCGAGGCCGACGCGTCCGAGATCAAGCAGATCAAGCCCAACAGCGGCGTGCGCGCCCTGATCGACGCGGCCATGGTGCAGTTCCGGCTGACCAGCAAGGACAAGGCCGAGCGCCTGTCGAGCCTCGCCAGTCTGGAGCGCGACCCGAAACCCGAACACCTGATACCGCTGCGCAAAGCGATCGAGCGCGAGGCTGACGACGGCGTTCGCACCAAGATGATGCGGCTGGAACGGCTGCTGACCATGCAGCACGGCCTGACCACCGGGGCGCGTGTCGAGGCGATCCGCAGCTTTTCCGGCGATCTGGGGCTGGATGTGCGTGGCCGGCTGAACCCGCTCTTGAGCACCGCCGTGCATGTCGGCGCGACCGCGCCCGACAGCGACCGTCTGGCCCGCATCATCCGGCCCGGCGTGTCGCGCGTCAACGACGACGGCTCGGCGCGGTCGAACCATTTCGTCGACTGGTTCCGCGACGTGCCGCCCGAGCTGTCGGTGGACGCGGCCTATGCCATGCTGGCGGCGGAAGGGCTGGCGCCCGCGCCGGTCAGCGCCGACGAGATCAAGGCGGCGCTGGTAGCGAACATAAAGGACGGCAAGGTCGGCGGCGTCGAAGTCGCCGCGCTGAACCTGCCGGAAAACCGGGCGAAGGCCTATGCGCAGCTGGCGCAGGCGGGCGTTGTTCCGCCGGCCGTTTCCGAAGAGCAAAAACTGGCGCTGCTGGAGAACGCGTATTTCTACGCGCTCTACACCGAACCGGCGATGGAGGTGGTCGAGGCGACGCGCAAGACGCTGGCCGATATCAATTTCAAGGTCAGCCTGTCGCGGGCCGCCGACCTGTTTCTGGACGGGCTGTCGCTGGCCTCGATCTATTTCCTCGCCGCCATCGGGCTGGCGATCACCTTCGGCGTGATGCGGGTGATCAACATGGCGCATGGCGAGTTCATCATGATGGGCGCCTATACCGGCTATGTCGTGCAGCAGTTCGTCACCAATTACACCCTGTCGATCATCGTCGCCGTTCCCGCGGCGTTCGCCGTGACCTTCGCCGCAGGTGTGGCGATGGAGCGGCTGGTGATCCGGCACCTGTACCACCGGCCGCTGGAGACCCTGCTGGCGACCTTCGGCATATCCATCGCGCTGCAACAGTTGGCCAAGAACATCTTCGGCACGCAGGCGCGGCCCCTGACATCGCCCGACTGGCTGGGCGGGGCGCTGGTGATCAACGACGTGATCTCGATCAGCTGGATCAGGATCGCGATTTTCGGCCTGTCCGTGCTGTTCTTCCTGATGCTGATGTTCACGCTGAACAGGACCCGGCTGGGGCTGGAAACCCGCGCCGTGACGCAGAATCCGGCGATGGCGGCCTCGATGGGGATCAACACCGACCGGATCAACATGCTGACCTTCGGGCTGGGGTCGGGGATCGCGGGCATCGCGGGCGTGGCCATCGGGCTGTTCGCCAAGGTGACATCGGAGCTGGGGTCGGACTATATCGTGCAGAGCTTCATGACCGTAGTCGTCGGCGGTGTCGGCAACCTGTGGGGCACGCTGGCCGGTGCGGTGCTGATCGGCTTCCTGCAGAAGGGCATCGAGTTCATGAATCCGTCCAACACGCTGGCGGCGCAGACCTACATGATCGTTTTCATCATCATATTCATCCAGTTCCGGCCGCGCGGCATCATCGCGTTGCGGGGACGCGCGGCGGAGGCCTGACATGAACGGACCCCTGGTGAAATTCCTGCTGCGCAACCCGTCGGTCATGGTGTTCATGGGCATTCTGGCGCTGTTCGTCATCGTGGTCACCGTGGCCAGCGAGGCGACGGGCTATGGCCTGATCTCGACCAGTTTCGTCAAGACGCTGGGCAAGACCCTGTGCTTCTGCCTCGTCGCCATCGCCATGGATCTGGTCTGGGGCTATTGCGGGATCCTGTCGCTCGGCCATTTCGCCTTCTTCGGGCTGGGCGGTTACATGATCGGCATGTGGCTGATGTATGCACGCACCGAACTGATTGTCGTGCGCGCGGCGGCGCAGGCGGAAATTCCGCCGACGGCGCAGGAACTGTCGGACGCTATCGGCAACCAGATATTCGGCGTGGTCGGCGGCTCCGACTTTCCGGCGATCTGGGCCTTCGCCGACATGTTCTGGGCGCAGGCGGCGCTGGTCGTGCTGGTGCCGGGGCTGCTGGCGCTGGTGTTCGGCTGGCTGGCGTTCCGCAGCCGCGTCACCGGCGTCTACCTGTCCATCCTGACGCAGGCGATGACGCTGGCGCTTGCGCTCTACCTGTTCCAGAACGACAGCGGGTTGCGCGGCAACAACGGCCTGTCCGGTTTGCAAAACCTGCCCGGTCTGGAAAGCGTTTCGCAGGACGACATCTCGCTGTGGTTCTTCTGGGCCTCGGCGGGGGCGCTGGCGCTGGGCTATCTGGTGGTCAAGCTGGTGGTCGAGAGCAAGCTCGGCAACGTCATCCGCGGCATCCGCGACGACGAGAGCCGCGTGCGGTTTTTGGGCTATAACGTCGAAGCCTACAAGCTGTTCGTCTTCGTGCTGACGGCGATCATCGCGGCGATTGCCGGGGCGCTGTACTACCCGCAGGCGGGCATCATCAACCCGGCGGAACTGGCCCCCATCGCGTCGATCTATCTGGCGGTCTGGGTCGCCATCGGCGGGCGCGGGCGGATTTACGGCGCGGTCATCGGCGCGGCCTTCGTGTCGCTGCTGTCGAGCTGGTTCACCGGCGGGCAGGCGCCGAACATCCCGCTGGGATTCTATACCGTGAAATGGGTCGACTGGTGGCTGATCCTGCTGGGGCTGAGTTTCGTGCTGGTCACGCTCTATGCGCCGCAGGGCATGGGCGGGCTGATCGACAGGCTGAGCCGGAAGGAGGCTGACTCATGAGCGGCATGCTGCTGGAAGTGAACGGCATCTCGGTGTCCTTCGACGGGTTCAAGGCGATCAACAACCTGAGCTTCAACATCGGGCCGGCGGAACTGCGCGCCATCATCGGGCCGAACGGCGCGGGCAAGACCACCT
>JBFIHV010000155.1:0-6432 GCA_041601595.1 Amylibacter sp.
AGGTCGATATGCTGACCGTTGTCCTCGTCGGCTCGTCCCATTCGAAACTGGCGCAACTGGGCGAGGGTCCGCGGATGTACACCCCGCGCGGCTATGCCCGCAAGATTGACGGAGATCTGGCATGACGGTTTATTTCATCGGCGCGGGTCCGGGCGATCCGGACCTGATCACGGTCAAGGCCAAGGCGCTGATCGAGCGCTGCCCGGTCTGCCTGTACGCCGGGTCACTGGTGCCCGAGGCCGTGGTCGCCTGCGCGCCGGATGGCGCGGTGGTCAAGGATACCGCCGTCATGACGCTGGCCGATACCCATGCCGATATTGTTGCGGCCCACGCCAAGGGGCAGGATGTGGCCCGCGTGCATTCCGGCGACCCCTCGCTTTATGGCGCGATCGCCGAGCAGATCCGCCTGCTGAAGCGCGACGGCATTCCCTTTCAGATCATTCCGGGTGTCCCCGCCTATGCCGCCGCCGCCGCCGCGATGGGGCAGGAACTGACCATCCCCGAGATCGCGCAGTCCATCGTTCTGACCCGGATGTCGATGCAATCGACCTCGATGCCCGCAGGCGAGACGCTGGAGAATTTCGGCCGCACCGGCGCGACGCTGGCCATCCACCTCGCCATCCGCAACATGCGCGAGATCGAGCGACAATTGATCCCGCATTACGGCGCCGACTGTCCGGTGGCGGTTGCCTATCGCGTCGGCTGGCCGGACCAGATGATCCTGCGCGGCACCCTCGGTGACATCCGGAAAAAGGTTCGGGCTGAAAAAATCACCCGCACGGCGCTGATTCTGGTCGGCCCCGCGCTGGCCGAGAGTCACAATTTTGTCGACTCCGCGCTCTATGATCCGGCCAAGCCGCATGTGTTGCGGCCGGTCACGGGCGTCGAACTGATTGAAGAGCACAACACCTAGGACATTAATCGTCTAATATAAAAAGCTTTTCTTGACCTGTTCCCGCCACTTGCCAAACACTGGACCCGTAAGGGGGGAATAGAATGGATAGTTTTTTATCGGACGAGGTCCGGCTGGGATTGCAGCGTGCCCATACCAAGGCGCTGCAACGAAAAAACCGGATGCGCGTGCAGAGCGGCAACGCGTCCACGCCGATCCTGCGGTCATGGGAGGGCGGCTTCGCCACGGCCGCCGAAAGCGCGCCCGCCTTGCGCGGGCGGGTCGATATCTATGACGGCAGCAAGCACCTCTATCAGTGCCTCGTGATATTTTCGGCCCGCGAGGGCAACGAGATGATCTATGAATACAAGCGGCACACGCCCGCCGAGGACCGGCGGATCGTGGACTACGATCAGCCGGACGACAAGCCGGTCGCCCTGATCCCCGACAACGGGTAATCGATCTGGACTCCTGCCGCGGGTTAATGGCAACCTGCCGGGCAAGAGCGCCCTTCCGCGCCGATTTGGACTTAGCCGTCGGGGGCGTTGGGCCTATGTCCCGGCCTCGGAATGTGAAATCCGCTCTTCGTGATACAGGTTTTAATGGTTAGGATTCCGAACATGATACAGTCCCCCTATTTGTTGTTTCTCGGCGACGCGCCCGATGCCCTGGCTGCGAAAGTCGCGCAGGGTATCAAGGACTGGAGGCCGGAGGCCTGCCTCGGCCAGTACCGGATGGAGGGCTGCAAGGCCGACCTCGGGCTGCAAGACCTGACCCTGGCGCAAGCGGCGGAACGCGGCGCGAAAACGCTGGTGATCGGCGTCGCCAACCGCGGCGGCTATATCTCCGAAAGCTGGAAGGAAGTCCTCAAGGATGCGATGGACCACGGGATGGACATCGCCAGCGGCCTGCACAACCTGTTGCGCAACGACGAGGAACTGTCGCGCCGCGCCCAGCGCACCGGAATGAGCCTGTTCGACGTGCGCATCCCGACTGTCAGCTTTCCGATCGCCAACGGCAGGAAACGCACCGGCAAGCGCTGTCTGGCGGTGGGGACCGATTGCTCCGTCGGCAAGATGTACACCGGCTTGGCAATGGAAAAGGTCATGCGCGAACGCGGCATGAAGGCCGATTTCCGCGCCACCGGCCAGACCGGCATCCTGATCACCGGCAACGGCGTGCCCTTGGACGCGGTGGTGGCCGATTTCATGGCCGGTTCGGTCGAATACATCACGCCGGACAACGACCCCGACCACTGGGACCTGATCGAGGGGCAGGGCTCGCTGTTCCATGCCTCTTACTCCGGCGTGACCTTGGCGCTGGTGCATGGCGGCCAGCCCGATGCGCTGGTGCTGTGCCACGAACCGTCGCGGCCGCATATGCGCGGCCTGCCCGACTACAAGCTGCCCTCGCTGGAAGACCTGCGCGACACGGCGCTGCACATGGCGCGGATGGTCAATCCGGCCTGTCAGGTGGTCGGTATTTCGGTCAACACCTCTTCGATGAGCGACGCGGATGCGGTGGCTTATCTGAAAGAGACCGAGGCACGCATGGGCCTGCCGACCGTCGACCCGTTCCGGCATGGCGCGGACCGCCTGGTCGATGCCCTGGCCGGTATCTGACATCCCATGCTGATAACGGTTACCGAGGATACGTTCCGCCTGAAGCAGGCTTTCGTGATTTCGCGCGGTTCGCGGACCGAGGCCCGCGTGCTGACGGTTTGCATCGAACAGGGCGGGGTCAGAGGTTTCGGGGAATGTGTGCCCTATGCGCGATACGGCGAGACGATGGAATCCGTGGCGGCGCAGATCCGCGCCCTGAAGGCGCCGTTCAACCGCCAGGAACTGCAATCCATGCTGCCGGGCGGCGCGGCGCGCAACGCGGTCGATTGCGCGCTCTGGGATCTGGAGGCAAAGCAATCCGGAAAGCGGGTCTGGAAACTCGCTGGCCTGCCCAGGCCGGGGCCGGAGATCACCGCGTTCACGCTGTCGCTGGGCACGCCGGAGTCGATGCGGGCAGAGGCGGTGAAAAATGCACACCGGCCGCTGCTCAAGATCAAGCTCGGCGGCGAAGGCGATCTCGGACGCCTGCGCGCGGTTCGGGACGGCGCGCCGAACGCCGCGATGATCGTCGATGCGAACGAGGGCTGGACGCCCGAAAGCTATGCCGCGCTGGCGCCGCAAATGCTGGACCTCGGAGTGCGGATGGTGGAACAGCCCCTGCCGGCGGGGGCAGATGACGCGTTGCGCGACATGGACCGCCCGTTGCCCGTCTGCGCCGACGAAAGCTGCCACGACCGCGCCAGCCTGCCGGCGCTGAAGGGCAAATACGACGTGGTGAATATCAAGCTGGACAAGACCGGCGGCCTGACCGAGGCGCTGCTGCTGAAACAGGAGGCCGCCGCGCAGGGCTACCGGATCATGGTCGGCTGCATGGTCGGATCGTCGCTGGCCATGGCGCCCGCAGTTCTGGTTGCCCAGGGTGCGGCGTTCACCGACCTTGACGGGCCCCTGTTGTTGAGCGAAGACCGCGACAGTGTTTTGAAATACGACGATCTGGGCGTCCACCCGCCCGATGCAACGCTCTGGGGATGAATATGGAACGTATAGTTTATGTGAACGGGAACTATGTGCCCGAGGTTGACGCCAAGGTGTCGGTCTTTGACCGCGGTTTCCTGATGGCGGACGGCGTTTACGAGGTGACCTCGGTTCTGGACGGCAAGCTGATCGATTTTGACGGCCACGCCAGCCGACTGGCACGGTCGCTGAGCGAACTGGAGATGAAAGCGCCATGTTCGCGGGAAGAGCTGCTGGACATCCACCGCGAACTGGTCAAGCGCAACGGCGTGACCGAAGGCCTGGTGTATCTGCAGGTGACGCGCGGCGTTGCCGACCGCGATTTCGCCTATCCGAAAGACGCCAGACCGACGCTGGTGATGTTCACCCAGACGAAGACCCTGATCGACAATCCGGTCGCTAAAACCGGCATCAAGGTGATCTCGATCGACGACATCCGCTGGGGTCGCCGCGACATCAAGACCGTTCAACTTCTTTATCCTTCGATGGGCAAGATGATGGCCAAGGCCGCCGGCGCCGACGACGCCTGGATGGTGGAAGACGGCAAGGTGACCGAGGGCACATCCAACAACGCCTATATCGTCAAGGGCGGCAGGATCATCACCCGCCACCTGAGCACCGAGATACTGCACGGCATCACCCGCGCAGCCGTTCTGCGTGCCGCGAAAGAGGCCCAGATGGAGGTCGAGGAACGTCCCTTTACCATCGATGAGGCCAAGGCGGCGGACGAGGCGTTCTTCACATCCGCCTCGGCCTTTGTCATGCCGGTCGTGGAGATCGACAAGACGCCGATCGGCGCGGGCGTGCCCGGGCCGGTGACGCTGCGTCTGCGCGAGATCTATCTGGAAGAGGCGCGCAAGGCCGCGATCTAGGCCGATCCACAGGCGGCCACGGGGCGACTTACCCGTGGCTGTGCTTGAAGGCTTCTGTTTGCGCCTCGGTCGCTTCGGTCTGGTACTTGTCGCGCCATTCGGCGTAATCCATGCCGTAGAACTCGGCCCGGGCCTCGTCCTTGTCCATCTCGATCCCGCGTTCGTTCGCGGCTTCCTGATACCAGCGCGACAGGCAGTTGCGGCAGAATCCGGTCAGGTTCATCATGTCGATGTTCTGGACGTCCGTGCGGGTGCGCAGATGATCGCGCAGGCGGCGGAAGGCTGCTGCTTCAAGTTCGGTTTGGGTCTGTTTGTCCATTGGATGCTCCGTTATCGCGCTGCTTTGATGGCTTCCTGTATCACCGGCGCCAGTCGTGCGGCCCAGTCTCTCTGCCCGGCTTCGGTTTCAATCAGGTCGTTCCGGACCTCGATTAACACATGCAGCCGCCCGTGGCCAAGTCCATGACGGTCCATCGTGTCGCCGAGGATGGCGCCGTGGTACGGCTCGTTGTCGCCGAGGCAGATGTCCTCGAATCGGGCAAACCGCTGCATCAGGGGCAGGGCGAGGCGGGTGTCGTTGGCATAGAGCACGCCGATATGCCAGGGACGCGGAGCGCGGCCCTTCAGTTGCGGCGTGAAGGAATGGATCGAGACCAGTACCGGATTCCGGAAATTGGCGAGTTCTTCGTCGATCTTGCGGTGATAGGGGCGATAGCACCGGTCCAGCCGCGCCTGTTTTTCGTCGGCCGAAAGCGACCGGTTCGCAGGGATGACGGAGCCGTCATAGAGCCGCATGATCAGCGTCGGGTCGTCCTCTCCACGGTTCGGGTCGATCACAAGCCGGGAAAAGTTCGACATCAGCACGCTGGCGTTCAGAATGGTTCCCAGCTCGTGGGACACGCCGGCCGCACCGATATCATAGGCGATGTGGCGCGCCATATCTGCGGGTGCCAACCCGAGGTCGCCATTGGCGACAAAGGACGGCACGCTGTTCGACGCATGGTCGCACAGCACCATGATATCGGAGCCCCGGGCGCGGTCTATGTGCCTGAAAGGGCGAAATTCTGTCATTGCCTTGTCACCTGAGAATGCTGCTGTACCGTCGGTAAAACGAAATCTTTACATTGACCAGTGCATTTTGCCTTTTCCCTTGATGCGGTCGCATTGGCTTGTGGGTTTGGAGACAACTAATGCCCCGGACGCAAAATGTGAAGATCGCGGCAAGGCTTCCCCCGTCTTCGGCGGAATACGATGTGAAAAGGACCTGCGCGAAGCCGGAGATATCGTGGCGACAAGCGAGGTCTGATTACCCAAGATGGCGGTGTTCAGCGCCGAACGCGCGGCAAAATGTTGCGGAGTCGCGCAAGATCGTGATAAAATTAAAAATTGTGGAGATTCCTTTCAACATTCAGAGGTCCACAATTATCCTGCGGGTTGCGCCGGTTGGGGAGAAGCTTATATTCGAAGGTGAAGCCAAGTAATTTCAACGAAGTAGCGTTCCCCGCGTATAGGTGGGTTTTATGCCGTATGATGTACCTTTAATCTTGTCGCTGGTGGTCTTTTTCTTTTCGATCCTTGGATTTTTGAGTTCGCTGATGGAAAAAGAGTCGCCGAATAGGCATATATTGTCGTTCGTGGTGGCCGTGGGGTTGCTCGGATACGCTTGGTATGTGGCAAATGGCGAATTGGGAATGGACTCCGTTCCCGACGCATTCTTGAGGATCGTCTCCAAGTTCTAGCCGCGCCGGATTGGTCCCGCGCCGGGACCGGAATCCCCTTGCAATTGGGGGCGGCCGATTTTATACGACAGGTTCTGTTGACGTGGCCGGCTAAAAAGGGCTGCCGAGTCGCGTTTGAAAACCAACCCCAAAGCAGGAGATGGAAATGCCCAAGATGAAGACCAAGTCAGGCGCCAAGAAGCGCTTCAAGGTCACGGCCTCCGGTCGTGTTGTCGCAGGTCAGGCTGGCAAACGCCACGGCATGATCAAACGTTCGAGGAAATTCATCCGTAACGCCCGTGGCACGACCACGCTGAGCGCGCAGGACGAAAGAATCGTAAAAGTCTACATGCCGTACCACCGTTAGGAGCACC
>JBFIHV010000156.1:0-6432 GCA_041601595.1 Amylibacter sp.
CGGTTTCATATTCGCCACCGGCGCGCTCAAGGGCCCGAAGGTGCTGGCGGTCGACCGCTACCCCGTAATGCAATTCGTTTCCCGGTCTGCCCGTCCGGAGGGAAATGGCGCGATCGTCACGGGCGACCTGACGGTCCGCGGCGTGACCCGTGCCGTACAGCTTGCGGTAACGGTGCTTCGGGATGCAGGAACGGAACCCAGCGAGCGTGACAATCTGATCCTGCGGGCCCAGACCACCCTGCGGCGCAGCGAATTTCACGCCGACGGATACAGCGACCTCGTTTCCGACACGCTGAATATCGACATCCGCGCGCGGATCCGGCGGGTCAAATAGATGTTGCGCAATTCCGGAGAGAAATATGGTCTGGTCGCCAAGGTTTTTCACTGGGTCCTTGCGGTCTATCTGGCGGGGATGTTTGTCTTCGGAAAATACCTCGCCTCGATGACCGTCGGGTTTTCAAATCTGCACCTGTTCAACTGGCACAAGGTTTTCGGGCTTATCGCCCTGACATTGATCGTGCTGCGGCTGGGCTGGCGGTTCGTCTCTCCGCCGCCGCCGACCTTGACAGAGGGCAGCAAGCCATGGGAACTCAAGCTGGCGCGTTTCACGCATGTTATGCTCTATGTCCTGATGCTCGGAATACCCATGACCGGCTGGATTGCCAGCTCTGCCGCGGCGATCGATATCTCGCTTTTCGGCCTTTTCAACGTCCCGCTGATCGCCCCGCCGAGCGAACGGCTGGAGGACCTCTTTTTCGGCATCCATCGACTGCTGGGGCTCCTGCTGGCGCTCTTCGTAGCCCTGCATGTCGCCGGCGCGCTGAAGCGGCACTTTGTCCTGCGCGACATGACACTGCGCCGCATGTGGTTCTGAAAATCCCGCAAAGGAACCTGCGGATTTCCTCGTGACATCGGCATCAAAAAGCGTATTCCTTGGCCCAGGTTCAAGGGACAGACATGCGCTTACTCATCTCCTTCGCGGCCCTGCTCTTGTCGGTCGTTCTGCTTCAGCTCAGCTCCGGCGCCATCGCGCCTCTGGATGTTTTATCCGGTATTCAGGCCGGCTTCAGCAATGCGCAGATCGGCTTGCTGGGCTCTTCGCATTTCCTGGGCTTCTTCGTGGGTTGCTGGTGGACTCCCCGATTGATCGCCGGCATCGGCTATTCGCGTGCGTTTTCGGTTCTGGCCGCCTGCGGCGCCATTGCCGCCATTGCCCACCCGATGCTGATCGACCCGATCGCATGGTCCTTGATGCGGATAATGACCGGATTGTGTATCGCCGGCTGCTTTACAGTTATCGAGGCATGGCTTCAGGCGAAACTGACCAACGACCTCCGAGGGCGCGTCATGGGGTCTTACCGGGTCGTCGACATCGCCTCATCGGCCGTTGCGCAGTTGATGATCGGCTTTCTCGAACCGGCTTCCTATATCTCTTACAACCTGCTCGCCATCCTATGCTGCGCGTCGATCTTTCCGCTCGCATTGACCAAGACGGCTGCGCCCGAAGTTCCGACAACGCCGAACCTGCGCCCGATCCGAGCAGCCATAACTTCGCCGCTGGGCGTGGCTGGTGTGATGGTGGCCGGGATGTCATCGGCTTCCTTCCGGATGGTCGGCCCGATCTATGGTCAGGAAATCGGTTTGTCTCACAAGGAAATCGGCTATTTTCTGGCGACGGTTCTGGTCGGCGGGGCGCTCGTGCAGTTTCCCGTCGGCTATTTCGCTGACAAGTTCGACCGGCGCTGGGTTCTGATATGGATTTCACTCCTGAGTATCGCGGCCTGTGCGTTGCTGTCGCTATACGGCGCTTCTACCCGCACCATGATATTTGCGCTGGCATTCGCCTTCGGTGCCACAACCTATCCAATCTATTCCCTGTCCGCAGCGCATGCCAATGATTTCGCGGAGCCCTCGGCCAGACTGGAATTGAACGCCTCCCTGCTGTTTTGTTATGCAATCGGCGCGATTCTCAGCCCCCCGATCGCAGCTTCGGTGATCGACACCTACGGCCCCTCGGCGCTGTTCGTTTTCATCGCGATGGCGCATGTCTTTCTGGTGGTCTTTGGTATCTATCGGATGTGGGCGCGGCCGACTTCGAGCGTCCGTGTCGGCTACAGCTACATGCCGCGCACGTCGTACTACATATCGCGGTTGATGAAGCGGCGGCCGCTGGACGAGGATTAACGCCCGCGCCAAGGCGCCACCCTTAGTTGGCAAAACGTATCTGGCCCTTTTGACACGCCTGCGTTACATGTCGGCAACCAACAACAAACGGCGAATTCCATGGCACGTATCCTGATCACTTCCGCCCTGCCCTATATCAACGGCATCAAGCACCTCGGCAATCTTATCGGCAGCCAGCTGCCATCCGACGTCTATGCGCGTTACATGCGGGCCACGGGCAACGAGGTGATGTTTATCTGCGCCACTGACGAACACGGTACGCCGGCGGAACTGGCCGCCGCAAAGGCCGGCAAGGACGTGGCCGAATACTGTCGCGAAATGCACGCCGTCCAGCAGGAGCTGGCCAACGGGTTCCGCCTGTCTTTCGACCATTATGGCCGGTCCTCCAGCCCGCAGAACCGCAAGCTGACCCAGTATTTCGCCGGACGGCTGGCCGATAACGGCCTGATCGAGGAAGTCAGCGAGAAACAGGTCTATTCGCATGCCGACGGGCGTTTCCTGCCCGACCGGTACATCGAGGGCACCTGCCCGAACTGCGGCTATGACCGCGCCCGCGGCGACCAGTGCGAAAACTGCACCAAACAACTCGACCCCACCGACCTGATCAACCCCCGGTCCGCGATTTCCGGATCGACCGATCTGGAGGTGCGCGAAACCAAGCACCTGTACCTGCGCCAGTCCAAGATGCGCGATCAACTGGATGAATGGATCAGCAGCAAGACCGACTGGCCGATCCTGACGACCTCCATAGCAAAGAAGTGGCTGCATGACGGCGAGGGCCTCAAGGATCGCGGCATCACCCGCGACCTGAACTGGGGCGTTCCGGTCAAGCGCGGCGACAAGGACTGGCCGGGCATGGAGGGCAAGGTCTTCTACGTCTGGTTCGACGCACCCATCGAATATATCGCCGCCACCGCCGAATGGGCCGAGGCGCACGGCCTGCCGGACGCGGAGTGGGAGCGCTGGTGGCGCACCGACAAGGGCGCCGACGACGTGAAATACGTCCAGTTCATGGGCAAGGACAACGTGCCGTTCCACACGCTCAGCTTCCCCGCCACGATCATGGGGTCGGGCGATCCGTGGAAGCTGGTCGATTACATCAAGTCGTTCAACTACCTGAACTATGACGGCGGCCAGTTCAGCACATCGCAGGGGCGCGGCGTGTTCATGGATCAGGCGCTGGACATCCTGCCGTCGGACTATTGGCGCTGGTGGCTTCTGAGCCATGTGCCGGAAAGTTCCGACAGCGAGTTCACGTGGGAGAACTTCCAGCAGGGCGTGAACAAGGACCTGGCCGACGTGCTGGGCAATTTCGTCAGCCGCATCACGAAATTCTGCCGCTCCAAGTTCGGCGAAGTCGTCCCTCAGGGCGGTGAATACGGCGAGGCCGAGGCGGCCGTGATCAAGGCGATCGAAGAGCGCGTCGCGTCCTATCAGGCCAATATGGAAGCCATCGAGATCCGCAAGTCCACCGCCGACCTGCGCGCGATCTGGGTGCTCGGTAATGAATACCTTCAAGAAGCCGCACCTTGGTCGAAATTCAAGGAAGACCCGGATGCGGCGGCGGCCATCGTGCGTTTTGCTCTCAACCTGATCAGGCTCTATGCGGTCCTGTCCGAGCCGTTCATTCCGGATGCGGCGCAGACCATGAAATCCGCGATGAACGCCGAAGACGCGGAATGGCCAACCGACATCGCCACGGCGCTCGAAAGCCTGCCTGCGGGCCACGCTTTCACCGTGCCGGATGTCATGTTCGCCAAGATCACCGACGAGCAGCGCGACGAGATGCAGGCGAAATTCGCCGGCAGTTCCAAGGCGGTTGAGGTTGCCGAAAGCTAGGAATCACATATAGTCCTCTGGAATTCATTTGGAGGAAATTATGACAGACAAGAAATCACTCGGCTTCGACACATTGCAGATACATGCGGGTGCTGCGCCTGATCCCGCTACGGGCGCGCGCCAGACGCCGATCTACCAGACCACGGCTTTCGTCTTCAAGGACGCCGAGCACGCCGCGCGGTTGTTCAACCTTCAGGAAGTCGGTTACATCTATTCCAGACTGACCAACCCGACCGTGTCGGTTCTGGCCGAACGGGTGGCGACCCTGGAAGGCGGCGTCGGGGCCGTCTGTTGTTCCTCCGGCCACGCGGCCCAGATCATGGCGCTGTTCCCGCTGATGGGGCCCGGATGCAACGTGGTCGCGTCGACGCGGCTTTATGGCGGGTCGGTGACCCAGTTGAGCCAATCGATCAAGCGTTTCGGCTGGTCGGCCAAGTTCGTCGATTTCGACGATCTCGATGCGGTGGCCGCCGCCATCGACGACAACACGCGCGCGGTGTTCTGCGAGTCCATCGCCAATCCGGGCGGCTACATCACCGATCTGGACGCCATCGCCAAAGTGGCCGACAAGGCAGGCCTGCCGCTGATCGTGGACAACACTTCGGCCACGCCTTACCTCTGCAATCCGATCAAGCATGGCGCAACTCTGGTGGTTCATTCGGCGACAAAATACCTGACCGGCAACGGCACCGTGACCGGCGGTGTGGTGGTCGATTCCGGGGCGTTCGACTGGTCGGCATCCGGAAAATTCCCGTCGCTGTCCGAGCCTGAACCGGCCTATCACGGCCTGAACTTCCACGAAGCGCTCGGCGGCATGGCGTTTACGTTCCACAGCATTGCCATCGGCCTGCGGGATCTGGGCATGACGATGAATCCGCAAGGCGCTTTCTATACGCTTCTGGGCATCGAAACCCTTTCCCTGCGCATGCAGAAACACGTGGCGAATGCGGTCGAGGTCGCGAACTGGCTGGAAAAAGACCCGCGCGTGACCAAGGTCACATATGCCGGTCTGCCGTCCTCGCCTTACCACGACCGCGTCGCGAAAATCTGTCCGCGCGGGGCGGGTGCCCTGTTCACCTTCGGCGTCAAGGGCGGCTATGACGCCTGCGTCAAGCTGGTCGACAGCCTCGAGCTGTTTTCCCATGTCGCCAACCTCGGCGATACGCGCTCGCTGGTGATCCATTCGGCATCGACCACACACCGTCAGTTGTCCGACGAGCAGCGGGAAGCCGCCGGTGCCTATCCGGACACGGTCCGCCTGTCGATCGGGATCGAGGATGCCAAAGACCTGATTGCCGATCTGGATCAGGCTTTGGCCAAGGCGACAGCCTGATCAGGCTTTTGCGACGGGCCGCCTGTGCGCGGCCCGTTTGCCCCTATTCGGCCCATTCCCAGGGCGTGACAAAGGCCCCCAGCACATCTTGCACCTGGTCATCCTGAACAGTGCCGTCTGACTTCGACAGTCTCGCAACCAGTCCGCGTTGCCGGTCCTCGATAACCTCCACCACACTGGCGGCGATGCCCGATCCGGACAGGGCCTCGTTGTAGACCCGTGTGATCGCCATTTTCCGCAACTCCGGCTTGAAGACCTTTCCGATGGCGGTTTTCGGTAATTTATCAACGATTTCAAGGTATTTCGGCTGAGCCGCACGCTCGCCGATAGCATCCATGGCAAATGCCTGCAGTTCCGCGACATCAGCCGAAGCACCTTTCTGCAACTCCAGATAGACGCAGGGAACCTCGCCCGAATGCGCGTCCGGCTGACCGATCGCGCCGGCAAAGGCCACGGCCGGGTGCCGCACCATGGCCTCTTCGATCCGCGCGGGATCGATGTTGTGACCGCCGCGGATGATCAGGTCCTTGGCGCGTCCGGTGATCCAAAGATAGCCGTCCGCATCAATTCGGCCGAGATCGCCGGTACGCAGATAGACCCCGTCGGCGAACAGGTTTTCGTTCTTCCGCGGGTCCGTATAGGTCGCGCCGACCACGACGCCGGGGTTGGCCACGCAAATCTCGCCAACCTCGTCCACGCCGCAGGGGTGGTTTACGGTGCCGTCTTCGGCGCAGTCCAGTATCCGGATATCCGTATAGGGAAACGGGAAGCCGACAGAACCGATCCGGTGTTCGCCGTGCGGCGGGTTGACCGAGATCACGCAGGTGGTTTCGGTCATTCCGTAGCCTTCGATGATCTCGATGCCGGTGGCTTTCTGGAACCGGTTGAACACCTCGACCGGCAGGGGCGCGGAACCGCTGAACGCATTCTTCAGGGTCGAGATGTCGGCATCCACCGGACGTTGCAGCAGCGCGGCCGTCGCGGTCGGAACCGTCACGATGAACGAGGCTTTCCAGCGCTCGACAAGTTTCCAGAAAGTGTCGAACACGCCCTCGCCGCGATATCCGGCCGGCGTC
>JBFIHV010000157.1:0-6432 GCA_041601595.1 Amylibacter sp.
CCGCCGCGCCAAATTGCGCTAGCAGGAAGGCCACAACGCCGAGGAAACACAGCGCATGCGCATTCTGATTACAAACGACGACGGTATCGAAGCCCCCGGTCTGGCCGTCCTGCACGACATCGCGGTGCAGATCGCCGGCAGCGCGGACAAGGTTTTCACCGTGGCCCCCGCCTATGAGCAATCCGGCGTCGCGCATTGCATCTCCTACAGCGACCCGATGAAGATCGCGCGCTTCAGCGACAACAAGTACTCGATCGAGGGCTCGCCCGCCGATTGCGTCATGGCCGGCCTTTACGAGGTGCTGGCCGACAGGAAGCCCGACCTGATCCTGTCCGGCGTCAACCGCGGCAACAACACCTCGCAGAATTCCATGTATTCCGGCACGCTGGGCGCGGCGATCGAAGGCGCGATGCACCATGTCCGCTCCATCGCCCTGTCGCAGTTCATGGGGCCGGACTGCCCCGACGACGACAAGTTCTCGGCGGCGCGCGCCCACGGCGTGCAGGTGGTCCGCACCCTGCTGGACCACGCGCCCTGGCACGCGGACCCCTACGAGCTGTTCTACAACGTCAACTTCCCCCCCGTGGCGGGCGACAAGGTGCGCGGCACCCGCTCGGTCGTTCAGGGCTACCGCGACGCGATCCCGTTCTCGACCCAGCCGCAGGTCGCGCCGAACGGGCGCAAGTTCCTCTGGATCACCGGCGGGCCGCAGCACACGCCGACGGCGCCCGGCTCCGACACCCACGCCAACCTCGAAGGCTATATCGCGGTGACGCCGATGCGCGCCGACCTGACGGCCTTTGACCAGATGGATGCACTCAGAGGCGTTTTCCCGACATGACCGATCCGGAAACCCTGATGCGGTACATGCTGGCGCTGCGCCACGCCGGGGTCACCAACCGCGACGTGCTGAACGCCATGGAGCGCGTGCCCCGCCACCTGTTCGTCACCGGCCATTTCAGGGACCGCGCCTATCAGGACATGCCGCTGCCCATCGCCAGCGGCCAGACCATCAGCCAGCCGTCCGTCGTCGGGCGGATGACGCAGGCGCTGGAGGTCGGCAAACGCCACAAGGTACTCGAGATCGGAACCGGCACCGGATTTCAGGCCGCGGTCCTGTCGCATCTGGCGCGCAGGGTCTACACGATGGAGCGGCACCGCACGCTGGCGCGCTCCGCGACGCGGGTGTTCCAGGAAATCGACCTTGTGAACGTGACGGTCATTTCGGGCGACGGCACGCTCGGCCTGCCCGAACAGGCGCCCTTCGACCGCATCCTGCTGACCGCCGCCGCCGAGGACCCGCCGTCAATCCTCTTGGCTCAACTGCGTGTGGGAGGTATCATGGTGCTGCCCGTAGGGCAAACCGATGCGGTACAGAGCCTTATAAAGATCGAAAAGACACAGGATGGGCTGGAATATACCGAATTGGACAAGGTTCGTTTCGTGCCTCTGGTACAAGGCATGGCAAACGACTAGATTGTTGGAAACGCGCCCGAAAGCGGGCCGAAAACAGTTGGCCGGGCAGTAAGGCCGATGAGAAGGGACCAGGCTATGGCAAAACAGGCACTTCCTATCATTCATGGATTTCCGGTGATCGCTGCAACAGGTTTGTTGCTGCTCTCCGCATGCAGCGACGGCGTCGGGCTGACGCAGCTCGGCCGCGCGGTGGATCCGGTTCCCGTCTACAAACCGGTGCAGGAGCGCCGTGAACCGGATGCGCGCGGCGTCATCACCTATCCGACCTATCAGGTCATCGTGGCGGGATCGAACGACACGCTTCCCGCGATGGCGTCCCGCGTCGGGCTCAGCGCCTCGGAACTGGCGGAATACAACGGGCTTCCGGTCGATCACCGCGTCACCCAGGGCCAGGTTCTCGCCCTGCCCAACACGGTGTCCCGCCCTGACGGCAGCGCCTCCACGGGACGGTCCATCGAGGAAATCGCCAGCAGCGCCATCGACCGCGCGCCGGGCACCGCACCCGCCGAGGCCGGCAACGACCCCGCCGAGCCGATCCGCCATATCGTCGAACCGGGCGAGACCGCCTATTCGATCGCCCGGCTCTACGACGTGTCGGTCACCTCGCTGGCCAGCTGGAACGGGCTCGACCGCGACCTGACCGTGCGCGTCGGGCAACAGCTTCTGATCCCGGTCTCGACCGGCGGAACCCGCACCGCGGCCCTTGCGCCCGTCGAGGCGCCCGGCCAGGGCAGCGCCACCCCGACCCCGCCCAGCGCCAGCAAGCCGCTGCCTGCGCCGGTCGAGGCCGCAAAAATTCCCGACAGCCCCAACATGGCGGCGACACGCACCCCTGCCGGCGCGTCCGGCAAGCTGCTGACGCCGGTCGAAGGCGAAATTCTGCGCGGCTATTCCAAGGGCTCGAAGGGCAACGAGGGCATCGACATCGCCGCCGCCGCCGGAACAGCGGTCAAGGCCGCCGACGCCGGCGAGGTCGCCCTGATCTCGAAATCCGTCGGCGACACCACGATCCTGCTGATCCGGCATCCGGACAACCTTTATACGGTTTACAGCAACATCACCGGCGTCTCGCTCAGCAAGGGCCAGAAGGTCAGCCGCGGACAGACCGTCGGCAAGGTCGCCAAAGGCAGCCCGTCCTTCCTGCATTTCGAGATTCGGCGCGGCACCGAGAGCATCGACCCCGCGCCCTACCTCTGACCTCCGCCGCTCCGGCAAACAGGACGTCGGTCGCATGGCGACCGGCGCATGATGTCATGGATGAATGGCGGCCGTTTGCGCAGCGGAACCCGTAGGGCATCCCGAAAGACAATAAAAAAGGCCGTCGTACCGCTATGTGCGAGGGGGTGTACGACGGCCTTGTTGGAGACTTACCTTGTTACTCCGGACCGCACTACCGGCCCGCAAACGCTACTCTCTCCTTCGTTGATCAAATTCACTCACGACCTGAAAGTGAATTGCCAAAACGAAACTACACACAACGTATGGAGGATTTTCGCGCTGATGGATATAGCCCTAAAGTTTAAAAGGGGGCATGCAAGCCTCAGGACTAGAAGCGTATAACTTTTGTTTAGGGGTACTTTTCTGCAATCCAACCTTTTGAAAATCAAGCAGAAAAACCTCTATACGAGCTCCTGATCGGCATTTACCAGCAGATCCTCGACCAGAACCGACAAAAGTTGCGTCCGCCCCGTCACATCGGCTTTCCGGTAGATACCGTTGCCCTGGGCCTTGACGGTCCCCTCGCTGGTCTTGCGAATCTTGGCGATCTCGGCGGTCGAGAATCCCTTGATCGACAACCAGGCAACCTCTTTTTCGGCGGGCGTGAGCCCCCAATTGGCGAAATGCTCCTCGACCACCTCGTTGAAGGCGCCGGAAGCGGTCCGGATGGCCAGCGCCGCGCGTTCCGTATGCTCGCGGGCCTTCAGCACCGCCCGGATGCCCAGGAACGCGCCGAGCAGCAGACCGATGCTCGCGCCGATCTCCACGAACTCGCGCGCCTGCCAGTCCACATAGATCAGGGAAAAGCCGGTGAAGCTGGAGGTCAGGTCGATCAGGAAGAACAGCGCGCAGAACGTCTGCACGAAAACCACAAGCCAGATGAAGATGCCGCGCTCAATCATCGAGAGGACACGCCGCCCATTTTTCGCATCGCGCTTTCGCCGGGTCCGGCCAGAACATTCGAAACACTACACTCTCCCGCCCGTCTGGGCCTTCATACCTGCTGCACCCCCCGAATTTCGGCGCGACCGGAAGCCGCTTGCCCTCCGGCCGGGCGCGCTCTTTCGCCTCTCGCTAATTGGGCTTGCCCTTCTTCGTATTTCCTTGCCCGGAGTTCCCTTTTCCCTCGGACTTGCCCTTGTCGGCACCGGACTTGCCGATCTTGCCTTTACCTTGGTCGCCGCCGCCCCGGCCCTCTCTGCCGCTGCGAATATCGATGGCGAAAAACTCGCTCACACTCGCGAGAAAGGACTCGTCGTCAAGCTCCAGGATACGGTCCTGCAGGACGTCTCCCGTCACCGGATTATAGACGGTCTGCCTTCGCTTCCTGCTGCTCCGGGAATCGATCTGGATGCGCCGGAGGAAGGTGGTCTTGATCGATTCGATCCGGAATCCTTCGGATTTTATCCGCGCCATCAAAGCCTTGCCGAACGGGTCCCCCGACTCCGCATGGGCAGCCGAGAACCAGAACACCATAGCCAAGAGTGCGAGCGCAAATCTGATCATGTCCCTATCTACGCCGGGATTGTGGCGAAAAAACGAAACGTCGCATCATTTCCCTGCGTCAAGCTGTCCGGTCCACATAAAAAGAAGGGGGGGCGAACCGGCACGTTCTATGTCGTAGGGGGCTAACGTGCCGGTTCTGTTTGGGTTGGCTGTAATTGCCTCGCCTCTTCCGCTTGCGCGGAAACTTCATGCTTCATTTGGAAACACCCCGAGGGGTACGGGAGCTTCCATTGCACCTTGCGGGCGGCTCTTTTCAGGGGACCGAGGTTCCCGCCACTCGCAATTGCACCTTGGTTTTTAATTTTGACCGAAACAAGGCAAACATCGCTGTTTTATGTCTCCGGACCAGTGTCATAAACCAAAGTTTAGAAAACAATACAGGAGAAGGGGGTATTTAATCAAACTGAATCCCGGAATCGGCAACTTCATCGGAAATTTTCCGCTTATTTCTGACTTGTTTTCTCGAATCCGGCGATTCTCGCGCCGGTCGCGGCGGTGGCGCTACAGCGAAACGCCGTTGCGGCCCGCCAGATCGACGACATATTGCCAGGCCACGCGGCCCGAACGGCTGCCGCGGGTCTGCTGCCATTCGATGGCCTCGCTCCGCAGTTCCTCGTCCGTGATCTCTATCGAATAGGCGTCGCAATAGCCGCGGATCATCGCCAGGTACTGGTCCTGGCTGCACGGATGGAATCCCAGCCACAGCCCGAACCGGTCGGACAGGGAAACCTTTTCCTCGACGGCCTCGGACGGGTTGATCGCCGTCGAGCGCTCGTTCTCGATCATGTCGCGCGGCATCAGGTGGCGGCGGTTCGAGGTGGCGTAGAACACCACGTTGTCCGGCCGTCCCTCGACACCGCCGTCCAGAACGGCCTTCAGCGACTTGTAATGCGTGTCGTCCTGATCGAAGCTCAGGTCATCGCAGAACAGGATGAAGCGCGCGTCGGACCGGCGCAATACGTTCAGCAGCCGGCCGATGCTCGGCAGATCGTCGCGCTGCACCTCGACCAGTTTCAGGTCGCTGTGGTCCCGCACCAGCTTGCCATGCACCGCCTTGACCAGCGACGACTTTCCCATGCCGCGCGCGCCCCACAGCAGCACGTTGTTGGCCGGCAGGCCCGCGGCGAACTGCGCCGTGTTGGCCAGCAGGATATCGCGCGGCCGCTGCACGCCCAGCAGCAGGTCCAGATCGACGCGGTTCACCTTGGCCACCGGATCGAGCCGTTCCGGCGACACGTGCCAGACAAAGGCCTCGTGGCGCGACAGGTCGGGGGTTTGAAGCGGCCTCGGGCTAATACGTTCCAGGGCCTCGGCAATGCGGGTCAATGCGTCTTCGTTCACTGTATTCTTTCCTATTCGCCGGCCTTGCCGGCCTCTTCCTCATCGTCGTAGTACCCCTCCGCCCGCAAGCGCGCCTCGCGCTTGTTTTCCACGGCGGCGACCAGGAAGATCGAGATCTCGTAGAGCAGGTAGACGACGCTGAACAGGATCACCTGGGTGATCACATCCGGCGGCGTCACGATCGCGGCCAGCGTCAGAATGGCGACCACGGCGTATTTGCGCATGCGGCGCATGGCCTCCGCCGTCACGATGCCGGCCATGCCGAGCAGCGTCATCAGCACCGGCAGCTGAAAGCACAGGCCGAAGGCGAAAATGAACTTCAGCGTGATATCCAGCGATTCGCGCACCGAGCCGAGGAAGAACGTCGCCAGTTCCTCGTTCTTGACATCGACCGGATCGCCGCTGGTCAGCAGGTCCGCAACCGAGGGCAGAAGGTCGGAAAACCCGATGAAGAAATTCATCGCCAGCGGCGTCACCACGTAATGGGCGAAGGCCGCGCCGGACAGGAACAGCACCGGCGATGCGATGATGAACGGCAGAAAGGCGCGCTTTTCGTTCTTGTAGAGCCCCGGCGCCACGAAGCGCCACATCTGGTGCGCGATCACCGGAAACGCCAGCGCCAGGCCGCCCAGAACGGAAATCCTGAACAGCACGAAGAACTTCTCCTGCGGCGCGGTAAAGATCAGGCGCGGGTCCTGCCCCAGGTTGCGCAGCGTTTCAGCGATCGGCTGGACCAGAAAATTCAGCAGAGGTTCCGCGACGAAGAAACAGGCCATCATCGCGACCACGAAAGCCGCCAGCGAATACATGATCCGCGTCCGCAATTCCGCCAGATGCTCGATCAGCGGGGCGGAGCTTGCCTCCATTTCCTCGTCGTCGGGTGTCCTGTCG
>JBFIHV010000158.1:0-6426 GCA_041601595.1 Amylibacter sp.
GACAGCGCCGCCGTTCCCAGATGCGGCAACAGGGTGACATTATCGAGTTCCAGCAACGCGGGCGTAATCTGGGGTTCGTTCTCGAACACGTCCAGACCGGCGCCGGCGATGGTGCCGGCCGTCAACGCAGCAGCCAGTGCGGCTTCGTCCACGATATTGCCGCGCGCGGTGTTGATCAGGAACGCCTCCGGCCGCATCGCGGACAGCATCTCGGCATTTATCAGGTGATGCGTCGCAGGCCCACCCGGTACGTGCAGCGATATGAAATCGGCGGTTTGCATGACATCCCTGACCGTGGCGAGCTGCCGCGCGCCCGGCACTTCGGGATCGGCCACCTGAGAGCGGTTGTAGAAAACCACGTCCATGCCGAAACCGAAATGACAACGCCGCGCCGTCGCCTTGCCGATGGCGCCCATCCCGATGATGCCCAGCGTCTTGCCGGTGACATGCGTGCCGAGGAACTGGGTCGGATGCCAGCCTTCCCATTGACCGGCGCGCAGGACCCGCTCCGCAGCGCTGGCGCCGCGCGCCGCCATCAGGATCAGCATCACGGCAATATCGGCAGTGGCGTCGGTAACCGCGCCCGGCGTGTTTGAAACCTGAATACCGACGGCCCGCGCCGCGGCCGTGTCGATGTGATTGTAGCCGACACCGAAATTCGCCAGCATCTTGCAACGCGCCGGTTTTGCGAATGCCTCCGCGCCCAGCGGATCGCCGATAGAGGCCAGAACCCCGTCATAATTCTCCAGCGCCGCGCGGGTTTCTTGGGGCGTCATCGGCAGGGTGCTCTGGCGCACATCCACGTCGCCCAGCTTTTTCGCCGCTGCGATCACCTTGTCCGGCAAGGGCCGCGTAATATACAGTTTCTTTGACATTATTTCCCTAACTCATTCGTGAGCCCAAAGGCGCATCGTGATCCGGTGACAGCAGAGTCACCCTGTTTTCGGCATCATGGACACCCAGTACAAGAACCTCGGATTTCATCGGCCCGATCTGGCGCGGCGGGAAATTCACCACCGCCATCACCATCCGGCCCACCAGGTCCTCGGGATTATAGAGGTCCGTGATCTGGGCCGAGGATTTCTTCTCTCCGATCCCGGGTCCGAAGTCGACCCAGAGTTTTATCGCGGGCTTGCGCGCCTCGGGGAAGGGTTCGGCGCGGACCACCCGTCCGGCGCGGATATCGACCTTGAGAAAGTCGTCGAATGTTATCTGGCTCATGCTATTTCCCCAGTTCCCGGCTGCGGTCCGCCGCCGCCTTGACAGCCTTGCGCATCAGGGGCGGCAATCCGGTCCTTTCATCCATCAGAACCTCCAGCGCCGCCTGGGTCGTGCCGTTCGGTGAGGTGACGTTGATACGCAACTGCGTCGGCGACTCTTCCGCCGCTTCGGCCAGCGCACCTGATCCGGCGACGGTCGCCTTGGCCAGCGCCATGGCCAGACCCGCGTCGAGCCCTTCGGCCTCGCCCGCTGCCGCCAGCGCCTCGATCATGTGGAAAACATAGGCCGGACCGGAACCGGACAGGGCCGTGACCGCATCCATCTGGTCTTCGGAGGCAAGACGCACGGTCTGGCCGACGGCCTGCAACAAACCATCAGCCAAATCCAGATCCTGTTCCAATGCGCGCGCGTTGCCGATCAGCGCGCTGATGCCGCGCCCGACGGCCGCAGGTGTGTTCGGCATGGCGCGGACAATGGGGGTTTCCGCACCGAAGACCTTTTCGAACATCGCGATCGGGGTTCCGGCGGCAATGGACAGAAAGATCGTGGAACCGCCGCCCAGCGCCTGCAATTGCGGCAGGGCATCGCCCATCATCTGCGGTTTGACCGCGACGATGCAGATCGCCGGGGCCGCCGGCAAGGGCGCGTTCAGATGCACGCCTTCGGCGGCGCGCGCTTTTACCCAGTCAGAGGGTTTCGGGTCGAGAATATAGACAGAGGCCGGGTCTATTCCGCCGGCAAGCCAGCCCTGCAACATGGCAGAGCCCATTTTACCGCACCCCAGCAACACAAGGCCGGAGCCGTTAATCCGTGAAAAATCCATTCAGTCACCTCCTGCGCCGCACCATCGGCAAAGCAGGCGAAAGAATCAAGCCCGTCCGTAGGCCTCGGCAATCGCTATGCCGATTGCGTCCTTCGGCGTCCGGTTGCCCCAGCATGTCAGCTGAAACGCCGGATAGAACCGTTCGCAGGCGGTCACGCCCGCGCCCAGCAACTGGTCGATCTGTTCCGGACTGGCCGATGCGCCGCCAGCCAGTACCAGACCGTAGCGATAGACCATCAACTGCTGCTCTTTCCACAGCGCGAAACCGCCTGCCCAGCACTTGTCGTTGGCCATGTTCAGCAGTTCGTAAAGCTCCGGCAGACGTTCTGCCGGAGGGTCCATTTCAAATGTACAGATCATACGCAAGGTCTCGTCGAACCCCGACCACGCCAGCGTGATCGAGTAGGTCCTCCAGGACCCTTCGACAGCCATTGCGATCTGGTCTTCTGCGACGCGGTCAAACGCCCAGTCCCGACTTTCCGCCAGATTTTCAACGATGTCGATTGGGTGGATGTCTGCGGAATTCAAATAATGCTCTGTATTCGCCATGCCTCTGCCCTCAATCATTCGTTTTGGAGACGGCTCAACCCCACAATAAGATGGGCGTCTCGCTAAGTATCGGGGTTTTGTTGTCAGCCCCTTACTAGATATGGTGTGACGAAACAGGACTCCTGTAAAGTTAAAACTTGGAAAAATGCAATCTTACCCACAAGATTTTGCAACCTGTCCACATTTTGGACTCACTCGCCACACCGATGGGGGCCGTGAAAAGGTCGCGGCCCGTTGCAATGCGGCGCAGGAATGCCAGGGGCGCCGCAGGCGGCACGCCACCGGTCCGGATTTTCGGAAATTCGGAGAACTACTTCTTGGCAGCCGGCTTTTTCGCTGCGGGCTTGCGCGCCGGTTTGGCGGCGGCCTCCAGCGCCTCGACCCGCGCAAGCAGGGCGGCGTTTTCCTCGCGCGCCTTTTGCGCCATGGCGCGCACCGCGTCGAATTCCTCGCGCGAGACGAAATCGCGTTCGGCCAGCCAGCGTTCGATCCAGCTGTTGAACGCGGTCTCGGCCTCGCTCTTCGCGCCCTGCGCCACGCCCATGGCGTTTGTCATCAGTTGCGAGATATCTTCCATGAACTTGTTACGCGTCTGCATCTGGATGGCTCCGTTTTCAATAGCTTGCCTGTTATATGATCACTTCCACCGGATTTGCCAAGGCGAAGGTTGACAATTCCCGGTCCAGACACAAGGAAGTAATAAAGCAAAAGGCCAAATTTGAATGATCGCAGTCCTGCCCTTCCCCGACATCGACCCGGTTCTGTTTTCGACAGAATTTTTCGGGTTCACCTTTGCCCTGCGCTGGTACGCGCTGGCCTATATCGCTGGCTTCCTGCTGGCGTGGCGCTGGGTCCTGCGCCTGATGCGGCGCCAGGATCTTTGGCCGATGAATGCCGCGCCGATGGATGGCAAACAGGTCGAGGACATGCTGACCTGGATGATTATCGGCACGATCCTCGGCGGGCGTCTGGGCTATGTCCTGTTCTACCGCCCCGACATGATCCTGAACGATCCCGCGGCGATCGTGCGGGTCTGGGAAGGCGGCATGTCCTTTCACGGCGGCTTCGTCGGGGTGATCCTGTCGGGCCTGCTGTTTTGCAGGCTGAACCGGCTGCGCGTCTGGTCGGTCGGCGACGCGGTCGCCTTCGCGGCGCCCTTCGGGCTGTTTCTGGGGCGTCTGGCGAATTTCATCAACGCAGAGTTATGGGGCCGCCCCTCCGACGTGCCCTGGGCCGTCGTCTTTCCCGGTGAGGCCGCGCAGGACTGTCCGATCTGGTGGCTGGGAGAGGTCTGCAGCCGCCACCCCTCGCAGATTTACGAAGCCCTTCTCGAAGGTGTGGTGCTGTTTGCCGTCATGGCCGTTCTGGCCTTCGGTTACAACATCCTGAAACGGCCGGGAGTGATGATCGGCGTGTTCTTTCTGGGGTATGGAACAGCCCGCGTGATCGTCGAGAACTTTCGTCAGGGCGATGCGCAATATGTCAGCATGGCCAACCCCATGGGTCACGTGATCCGCTTCGGGACCGAACTCGACAGCGCCGGCCTGACCATGGGGCAAGTCCTGTCCATCCCGATGATCCTGATCGGGCTGACCCTGATCTATCTGAGGCGCAAGGCAGTATGACGCGGCTTGGCAAACGGCTGATAGCCCAGATCGAACGCTCCGGCCCGATGCCCGTGGCCGATTACATGACGCAATGTCTGCTGGACCCGCGGCACGGCTATTACACCAATGCCCAGCCCTTCGGAGCAAAGGGCGACTTCATCACCGCGCCGGAAGTCAGCCAGATGTTCGGCGAGTTGCTGGGTCTGTGCCTTGCGCAGAGCTGGATCGATCAGGGCCGCCCCGCGCCGTTCATACTGGCGGAACTCGGACCGGGGCGCGGAACCCTGATGGCCGACCTGATGCGGGCGGCGCGATCGGTTCCGGGGTTTGCCGAGGCGGCCAATATCTGGCTGGTCGAGGCAAGCGCGCCATTGCGCGCGGTTCAGATCGAAGCGCTCGCGGGCTATCGCGTCAACTGGGCCGATACGGTGAACGACATTCCCGACGGGCCGCTGTTCCTGATCGCCAACGAATTCTTCGACTGCCTGCCGATCCGGCAATACCGCAAGACCGACGCAGGCTGGCAGGAACAGATGATCGGCGCAAAGGACGGTGAACTCGGTTTTGTTCTGGGCGCGCCCCTGCCGCCACAGGGCGTTCCCGGCTGGGCGGCGGACCTGCCGCCGGACGCCGTGATCGAGACATCGGCCGCAGGCGCGGCAATCGCCGACGACATTGCCCGACGCATCGCAGCGAACGGCGGCACGGCGATCATCGTCGATTATGGCGACTGGGACAGTTCCGGCGATACATTGCAGGCCGTCAAGGCGCACCGCAAGATCGGCCCGCTGGAGAAGCCGGGCCAGTCCGACCTGACCGCGCATGTCAATTTCGCCGAGCTCGCCGAGGCCGCGAAACAGCACGTCGCCGTCTCACCGATGATCGTTCAGGGCGAGCTGCTGATGCGGCTGGGCATCCGTCAGCGGACCGAGGCGCTGTCGAAAAACCGCGACCCCGAGACGCGGAAAGCGCACGCCGCCGCATTTCGCCGCTTGACCCATGCCGACGAAATGGGGCAGCTTTTCAAGGTGATCGCCTTTTATCCGACCGAAGCAACGCCTCCGCCAGGTTTCGAAACATGACACTGGAAATACTGACCTCGGACACTCTATCGCCTTTCCGGCACGGGTTCTTCACCCGTCGCGGCGGCGTTTCCTCCGGCATTTTCAAAGGCCTGAACTGCGGCGTCGGCTCCAGCGACCAGACGGATATCGTGCTGGTGAACCGCAGGATGGTGGCCGATGCAATGTCTGTCAGGCCGGACCATCTGCTGTCGATCCATCAGGTTCATTCCGCGACCGCCGTCACGGTGGACGGGCCGCTTGACGGCGACCGGCCCCAGGCCGACGCGATCGTCAGCGCAACACCCGGCGTGGCGCTGGGTATCCTGACAGCGGATTGCGCCCCGGTGCTGTTCGCCGATGCCGAGGCCGGCGTCGTGGGCGCGGCCCATGCCGGCTGGAAAGGCGCGCTGAACGGCATTCTGGAAGAAACTCTGGCCGCGATGGAGGCCCTCGGCGCCGACCGCAGCGACATCCGCGCCACCATCGGACCCTGCATAAGCCAGCGCAATTACGAAGTCGGACTGGAATTTTTCGAGAATTTCATGGTCGAAGATACCGGTTTCGCCCGTTTCTTCGCCCAGGGCAGAGACCCTGACCATTACCAGTTCGACCTGCCGTCCTTCTGCCTGCAGAAGCTGCGCGATGCCGGCGTGGACAGCGCCGACTGGATCGGCCACTGCACCTATGCCGATCCGGACCGATTCTATTCCTACAGGCGGGCCACCCATCTGAAAGAGGCCGACTACGGCCGCCTGATCTCGGTGATCTCGACCGACAGCTAGCGCCGCGCGGCGCGGGCCTCCAGCACGTCGAACGGAATGCCGGGTTCGTCCTTGGCCTTGCGGATCACCAGGGATGTCTTGACGCTGGCGACGTTATCCGCCGAGGTCAGTTCTTCGGTCAGGAAAGTCTGGAAGGTCGACAGGTCAGGCGCGACGCATTTCAGGATGAAGTCGATCTCTCCGTTCAGCATATGGCACTCGCGAACCAGCGGCCAGTTGCGGCATTTCTTCTCGAAGGCGCTCAGGTCCGCCTCGGCCTGCGAATTCAACCCGACCATGGCAAAGACCTTGACCTCGAAGCCCAGCTCGTTTTCATCCACGACGGCGTGGTAGCCCTGGATCAGGCCCTTTTCCTCCAGCGCCCGCACACGGCGCAAACA
>JBFIHV010000159.1:0-6348 GCA_041601595.1 Amylibacter sp.
ACGTCGTATTTCGGCTTTTCCAGCTCGTATTTCACGAATTCCAGAACCGAGGTCTCGTTGAAATCCTTGATCGGGAAAACCGACTGGAATACACCCTGGATGCCTTCGCCGTCGGTTGGCTCGAATTTTTCACCGGATTTCAAAAACAGATCATAAGAACTCTTTTGAACTTCGATAAGATTCGGCATATCCAGTACTTCACGGATTTTGCCGAAATGTTTACGGATGCGTTTTTGACCTGAATGCGTCTGAGCCATGCTCGTCTTCACCTTTTTTTGTGTCCACTCTGACCTGACGTTGGGCGCCGACAGGACAAAGCCACATAACGGGTTTAGGTTCTATTCCTGCGAGAGTACCCTTGCTCTCGCTCCCGAACCGTCTACCCCGCCTATCAAGAGGTCCGTCTGCGGGCCTCTGGAAAGACAGGATTGGCTGAACCCGATTTCTCGGGTCCAGCCTTGATGTTTTGAACGCCGGACCGGGGCCCGGCAGAATTACTTGAGCTCGACTTCGGCGCCGGCTTCTTCAAGCTTCTTCTTGACTTCTTCAGCCTCTGCTTTGCTGACGCCTTCTTTGACAGCTTTGCCGCCGGCTTCAACAAGGTCTTTCGCTTCTTTCAGGCCCAGGCCTGTCAGGGCGCGGACTTCTTTGATGACGTTGATTTTCTTGTCACCGGCAGATTTCAGAATGACGTCGAATTCGTCTTTTTCTTCAACTGCTTCAGCAGCGGCCGCAGGACCGGCTACCATTACGGCGCCACCAGCAGCAGGCTCGATGCCATACTCGTCTTTCAGAAGTGTTTTCAGTGCTTGTGCTTCGAGAAGGGTCAGACCAACGATCTCTTCAGCAAGTTTTTTGATATCAGCCATTTGATATGTTCCGTTTCAGTTTTTCTGTTTCCAGCGCGGTTCGGTGATCGAACACACACCCTACATTGCAAGTTACGTTAAGCTGCCTTCTCTTCGATCGTCGCGAGGATACCCGCGATGTTCGAGGCAGGTGCGCCAATTGCGCCAGCGAGGTTCGCCGCAGGGGCCGCGATGCAACCGACGATCGAAGCAATAAGCTCGTCGCGGGATGGCATCTTGGACACAGCGGTAACGCCGGCACGATCCAATGCATTCTCACCCATCGCACCCCCAAGGATCACCAGTTTGGCGTTATCCTTGGCAAAATCCTCGGTGACTTTCGCCGCCGCGACCGGGTCTTCAGAGTAAGAAAGAACTGTCATTCCTGAAAGCAGGGTCCCGATGCTTGCGCAGGGGGCGCCCTCAAGAGCGATTTTGGCGAGCCTGTTCTTGGCAATACGCACAGAACCGCCAGCAGCGCGCATGCGCGCCCGGAAGTCCTGCATTTCTGCAACTGTAAGGCCTGTGTAGTGAGACACCACAACAACACCAGAGTCCTTGAAGATCTGACCGAGTTCCTCGACCACTGCTTCTTTTTGGGCTCTATCCACAGTTATGCTCCAAATTATGGAAGGCTTGCGCCCTCCGGCTCAATTTCACCGGTGGATTGCGCCACCGGCAGTTAAGGTCCGTTCCGGGTCCTTCCCAAAATCGCCCGAGGGTCTAATGACCTTCGAAAAATCTGTTCGTTCCCCATCTCAGGCAGGATATTAAGCTCGTGAAAAGCTCCCACCGTCTCGGACAGTTTCGGACCGGCTCGCACCGGCCCTGCTCCGCGCCCCGGGTCGCCCCGCGGCGCGAAATTCCTTAGTCGGCCATCGCTTTCGCGACGTCGACGGTCACGCCCGGGCCCATGGTCGAGCTCAGGTTGATCGCTTTCATATAGGTGCCCTTGGCGCCTGTCGGCTTGGCCTTCTGGACCGCGCTGACAAATGCTTTCAGGTTCTCGACCAGTTGAGCCTCGCTGAACGACGCCTTGCCGATACCCGCGTGCACAACGCCGGCTTTCTCGGCCTTGAACTGCACCTGACCGCCCTTGGCGGCCGCGACGGCTTCCTTGACGTCCATCGTCACCGTGCCGACCTTGGGGTTCGGCATCAGGTTGCGCGGGCCGAGCACCTTGCCCAGACGGCCGACGATCGGCATCATGTCAGGGGTGGCGATGCAGCGATCGAATTCGATCTTGCCGCCCTGGATGGTTTCCATCAGGTCTTCCGCACCGACGATATCGGCGCCTGCGGCGAGCGCCTCGTCGGCTTTCGCGCCACGGGCGAACACGGCGACGCGCATGGTCTTGCCGGTGCCGTTCGGCAGGCTGACGACACCGCGGACCATCTGGTCTGCGTGACGCGGATCGACACCCAGATTCAGGGACACGTCGATGGTTTCATCGAATTTCGCGTTCGCGTTGGCCTTTACCAGCGCGATCGCCTCTTCGACGGAAACGTTGCCTTTACCGGCGAATGCGGCGCGGGCGGCGGTTGTTCTTTTACCATGCTTAGCCATTACTTCACCTCGATTCCCATAGACCGGGCAGAACCCGCGATGATCTTCATTGCGCCTTCGATGTCGGTGGCGTTCAGATCTTTCATTTTCGCTTCGGCGATTTCACGGACCTGCTTGGTGGTCACGGAGCCGACGATTTCGCGGCTCGGCGTTTTCGCGCCGGATTTCAGCTTGGCGGCCTTCTTCAGGTAATAAGAAGCCGGAGGCGTCTTGATTTCCATCGTGAAGGATTTGTCCACGTAGTAGGTGATCACGGTCGGGCAAGGCGCACCGACCTCCATCTCCTGCGTCTTGGCGTTGAACGCCTTGCAGAATTCCATGATGTTCAGACCACGTTGACCCAGGGCGGGACCCACGGGCGGGGATGGGTTGGCTTTGCCTGCAGGAACCTGCAGCTTCATTGTGCCAGCGACTTTCTTAGCCATTACGGCCTCCTATTTGCTCCGATCCGCGGGACGCGTCCCCTTGGATCATGTTTGGTGTGGTCCGGTCCGGATCGCGCGCGACCCTCGCCTCCCACATGCACACTCACGTCAGGCCTGTTTCGAGACCTGGGTGAATTCCAGTTCGACCGGGGTGGCCCGGCCAAAAATCGATACCGTCACCTTCAGACGGTTGTTGTCCTCGTCGACTTCCTCGACCATGCCGGTGAAGCCTTCGAACGGGCCGTCCGTGACGTTCACCTGCTCGCCGATTTCGAACACGACCAGGGAGCGTGGGCTTTCCGCCCCTTCCTCGACCTGGTTGAGGATGAAATTCACCTCGGCGTCGCGCATCGGCATCGGCTTGCCGGACTGACCCAGAAATCCGGTCACGCGGTTGATGCTGTTGATCAGGTGATAGCCCTTTTCGGACATCTCCATATGCACCAGCACATAGCCCGGCATGAAACGGCGCTCGGTCTTGATCTTCTTGCCGCGGCGCACCTCGATCACCTCTTCGGTCGGAACCAAAACCTGATCGATTTCGTCCTCCAGACCTTCCTGCTCGACCGCTTCACGGATTTGTTCGGCGATCTTTTTCTCGTAATTCGAGAGGACACTCACCGAATACCAACGTTTTGCCATACTGCGCGTTACCTCAACATATTGCAGGGTTCTGCAATTATTCTTTTATTTTCAGACACTTATGCGCCCACAGCCAAAAACAAAACAGCGCGCATACCGAATCGACGCGCGCCATTTCAACTAAGTTTGAGTGCGTTTAGCGCCGAAAGCCGTTTAATTCAAGGCCATTAGCCAAGAATTGTTGTCAGCCCCAATTTTACGATCTGATCGATCAGAAAGAAAAAGACCGACGCGAAGAATGCCATTATGAAAACCATGATCGTCGTCACCGTCGTCTCGCGACGCGTCGGCCAGACGACCTTTGCCACTTCGGTGCGGACTTGCTGGGCGAATTGCAACGGATTTGTACGGGCCATGAAGCGTTTTCCTGAAATTCGAGTCTAGACCCGCCGGATGTACGGCGTTGCGCGGCGGAATTCAAGGGCACAATGGCGTGAGGCCCGGGACCGGCGGGCGGCCGCGTTCCGGCCATTCTCCGCCACATACCGTAAAGAACCCGGACAAACTCGCGGTTGCGGCTTGAATTGCATCGGTTTTGTCGTGATATATGCCACGCAGACAAGTCGCCGGAAGCAAAGCAGGAAGTTACGCCCTATGGATATAGAAGCCGTCAAGACATCCTATGCCCGCTGGGCGCCCGTCTATGACAAGACGTTCGGCCATGCCACCAAGGCCGGCAGGAAACACGCGGTCGAATATATCAACAAACGCTCGGGCAAGGTGCTGGAAGTCGGCGTCGGCACGGGGCTTTCGCTGCCGCATTACAATCCGGCGCTGCGCGTCACGGGCATCGACTTCAGCGACGAAATGCTGGGCAAGGCGCGCAGGCGCGTCAGCGAACACAAGCTGCATCACGTCGAGGAACTTCGCCAGATGGATGCGCGCGCGCTCGATTTTCCGGATGATCACTTCGACATCGTCACCGCAATGCACATCGTTTCGGTCGTACCGGAACCCGACAAGGTCATGTCCGAGATCGCGCGGGTCTGCAAGCCGGGCGGCAAGGTGGTCATCACCAACCACTTCGCCCGCGAAACCGGCGTCCTGTCCGTCATCGAGAAAATAATCTCGCCCTTCGCCAATTCGATCGGGTGGCACGCGGATTTCAGGATCGAGCAGATCCTGAACGAGGATTGCCTGTCGGTCATCGTTCAGAAACGCCTGCCGCCGCTGGGCATGATGACATTTCTGGCTTTCGAAAAAGCCGCCGCCGATGTCCCCGGGCAGGCGGAAAAAAGCCGGCTTCAGTTCAGCGACGCACTCTGAGCGGCGCGGCGCCTGCCGGCAATCTGCGATTTTCGATTGAGGACTTTGGCAGGGGCTGGGGGACTCGAACCCACGACCCTCGGTTTTGGAGACCGATGCTCTACCAACTGAGCTAAACCCCTATCGGCCAAAGTGTGTCGCTGAAATACGCAAGCTTGCGCCCGTTTGCAAGCGCCTTTCACACGGTTTTGAGAAAACCGGCGCATCCCCTGCGCCGGCCGGACCGCTGCGTCAGGCCCGCCCTATATCCACTTCAGGTACCGGAACAGCGCAAGCTCAACCAAAACGAACAGCGCGAGCAGGCCGCTGAAAATCCAGAACGCCGCGTCCGCGTCGACGCCGGGCATGCCGCCGATATTGATGCCCATCAACCCGGTCAGAAACCCCAGCGGCAGAAAGATCGCGCCGACCACGGACAACAGGTACATGTTGCGGTTCATCCGGTCGGCCAGCGCGTTGGACAGTTCGTCCTTGATGATCTGGCTCCGCTCGCGCAGCGCGTCCAGATCCTCGACCATGCGCTGCATCCGGTTGTGATTTTCGTGAAGGCTGCGCCTGTCGGACTCGTTCAGCCAGGATGCGTGACCGGACTGCAGTTCGCTCAGCGCGTCGCGCTGCGGCCCCAGATACCGGCGCAGCGAGATGGTGCGGCGGCGCAGTCCCACAAGGTCGCCGCGCAACTCCTGATCCGCCCGTTCGATCACGCGTTCCTCGATGTCGTCGGTCGCCTCGTCCAGACGGGTCAGCACCGGCTCCATGCGGCGGGTCAGGTTCTCGACCAGTTCCGCCAGAAAGCGTCCCGAATTCTCGGGGCCGCGGCCCGCATCGATCCGTCTGGCGATGTCGATCACCGCCTGCAACCGCTTGCGCTGCAACGAGATCACCCGCCGCGAATCGATCCACAGCCGAATCGAAACCAGATCCTCCTCATCCGCGTCCGGCTCGGTATTGACGCCGCGCAGCACGATCAGGAAGCCGTCGCCGATCTCCGATGCGCGCGGTCGCGTCTCGTCGGCGGTCAGCGCCTCCAGGATCGCGGGGTCCAGCCCCTTGAGGTTGCGCTTGAGAAACTTTTCAGTGTCCGGGTGGCCGACCAGCAGATGCGCCCAGGCCAGCGTCTCGGATTTCAGCAACTCCGATATCCTGCCGGCCGACACCGCCTTGCCGGCGCCTTCACCGTTCAGCTGATAGGAATAGATCAGTGCGTTTTCCATAACCGAAGCTAAAGTCGGAACCGCCGGAATGTCCACAAAAAAGGCCGCGGACCCGACGTCAATATACCGCGGAGGATTGCCCCGGTACGGCGGCGGAACCACAGGGCATAGGGGCCGCTAGAAATTGAAGACCGCCATCACCCGGATCGACAGGGCGTTCCAGTCTGACGTCTGGTTGTCATTCTGATCGGCATTGGTGAAATTGTCATAGTTGACTTCGCCGCGGATGCTCATCCCGTCGCTCACCGGATAAGTGACGCCCGCGCCGAAAGTCAGGCCATAGACCTTGCCCGATCCGGTCGTTGTCTCGCCGGTGGCGAAAGTGCCGAAGGTCGCACCGACGCCCACGGCGCCGAACAGCTCCGCGTCGCCCAGCGGCGCCCCCAG